>NZ_JBNDMO010000023.1:0-97820 GCF_050436625.1 Paraburkholderia sp. GAS334
AATTGACCGAAGTCGCCCGAATTCCGTCAACTGGTTTCTAAGCGGTCGTCGTTACCGCTGTCGTTCCGGGTCCCTCCGGCAAGTTGACAATGCCCTGCTCCTCACCGATTTGCATACGCCCTGTCCTTTTTCGGCAATGCCGGTGGTGTTGCAAGGGTTTGCACCTGGCTTGTGATAAACGAATGGAATGGCTTTAGCGCGAGATTTGATTGGATTTTTGGGGGAAGCGATCCTATTTTGTAGGTTGCTAATGCAGCGGCACCCGCGCTTGTGAATCGCGAAGAGACGAAGCCGAAACAGACATCGCCGATGCCTGGCGCGCGCGCTTCATTAGTGCGTCATTTCGATTCAGGCGGGATGCCCGGCGCATTCATCACTTCGAGCTCTTCTTCGATAGAAGGTGTGCGGAGTGCAAGTGATATGCGCTGTTTTTCTCAAACGAAGAAGCGTACTTCGCCAACCGCGAAAGAGACGCTATAAGGCGATACATCGACAGGAGACAATAAATGGAGCAATCATCCCCCCTCGTCCGTCCATTAGAGCAGGACGCCGGTGTCGGACAGAACGTCGTAGGCGGTGAGGCGTCACCGAGAGTCCGGCGCATTCAGCGTACCGCGCTTGCCCTGCTCCTGCTGAGCGGAATCGTGAACTACATCGATCGGGCAACGCTATCGATTGCGAACCCGCTCATTCGGCACGACCTTGGACTCTCGGTTGGAGAAATGGGCCTGCTGCTTTCGGCCTTTCTGTGGGCCTATGCATTCGCGCAACTGCCGGCAGGTGCACTGATCGACCGCTTCGGGGCGCGGGTCATGTTGGCGGTGAGTCTCGCCATGTGGTCGGTTGCGCAGGCATTTGGCGGTGCCGTCAACAGCTTCGGACAATTCTTCGCCGCCCGCATGGTCCTCGGCGTGGGAGAAGCGCCGCAGTTCCCGACTAGTGCCAAGGTCGTTCGCGACTGGTTCGGCAAGAAGGAACGGGGCGCCGCGACTGGTATCTGGAACAGTTCGTCGACCCTAGGCACGGCAATATCCGCGCCGCTACTGACGGTCATCATGCTGACTGTTGGCTGGCGATGGATGTTCGGCATTATGGGGATCGCCGGGCTCGCGCTGGCAGTACTCTTCTACCTCGTGCATCGTGATCCGCATCAGGTCAAGCTGACACAGTGGGAGCGTGAGTATCTGTCCGACGGCGAGGAGGAAGTCACAGCCCGGCCGACGCTGCGCGACTGGCGCCGCCTGTTCGGATTCGGAACCACATGGGGCATGGTTTTAGGCTTTTTCGGCACGATCTACGTCCTCTGGCTCTACAACGCGTGGTTACCCACGTATCTCCAGATGGAGCACCATCTGACCATCGCAAAGACGGGCTGGGTCGCCGCGGTGCCATATCTCTTCGGCGTGGTGGGCAGTCTCTCTGGCGGCAAGGTGTGCGATGTACTCGCGAGAAGGGGCGTCTCCGCGATCAATAGCCGCAAGTATCCCATGGCAATTTCGTTGCTCGGAACGTCCATCTTCACCGTACTGACCGCTCTGACACACAGCGCTACACTGGCCGTTACCTTCATCTCGATCTCGATGTTTCTGGTCTACGTATCGACGAGCGCGGCTTGGGCGATGGCATCCGTTGCGGCGCCAGCCAACTGCACCGCGTCAATCGGGGCGATGCAGAATTTCGGCGGCTACTTCGGTGGCGCGCTGGCGCCGGTGATCACCGGCTTCATCGTGCAAAAGTCCCAATCCTTTCAACCTGCGCTGTTCGTGGGTGCGGCGGTCGCCGTAGTGGCGGTGATCGGCTACTGGATTCTTGTGCGTGAGCCGATACCGCCGATGGCACTTGAGGGCGACGAATAAGCGCGAACGGTTTGCGTTGACCACAGCGTCACGAATATCTCGTACGGATGGCATGTGGTGCCGGGACTTGCGGGGGAAGCGCCACTTTCCCTTGGCCCGGAAGCGGTGTCAGACTGAAGTCCGGCACCGCTACTCTGAGAGGAGCTTCCATCATGGACATTGCGACGATCGGGCTGGATCCGGCCAAGAACATTGTCCAGCTGCACGCACTGGATCGGACCGGCGAGACAGTGCTTCGCAAGCGCCTGCGACGCGCGGACGTGCTGTCCTTCTTTGCGCGGCAAGCACGGCGACCCGCATCTCAGAACGCTGCCGATTCATGGCGCGAGATCGATACTGATGCCTACTGAGGCGCGCCATCCCGATCCCGATAGCGGGCTAGGCCGGCGCCTCTCACGCAAGCACCGCGATGTGACTATGGTTGCACTCGCCAACAAGAATGCCAGACGGGCATGGGCGCTTCTCAGGCAAGATGGAGGTCGGTTTCACTCGCGCCGCGATCGGAGATCACACCGGGCTTGCCCGAGCAGGCCATCGTGCCACGTTCGATCTCGTTGACGTAGGGGCAAGCAATGCGAGACCATGCGTATCGTGCCCCATCAGGTCGCCGTCGATCGGCGTGCTAGTGACGCTTTCCGCCAGCCTATCTGTCCGGCCCGCGGCGCACAGCAAACCCTGCGGGAACGTTGCAGTTCGGCTGCGGAAAATCGGACGTTTGTGTTCATCAGTCCGAGTTCCATACGTAAAAAGATTGAATGGCACACGTTGCGGCGGGAGTCCGGAAGACTGCCATGCGACTGCAATCGCCCCAACGGTTTTCTTGCCGCTATGTGATCGCGCCGATCTGCCACGGTACAAATTCGTTTTGCCCGTACCCGTGAAGTTCGCTCTTGGATGCCGCACCCGAAGCGGTGGCAAGCATCAGATCAAAGATTTCGCGCCCCAGCTCGTCGACGGTTTTCTCGCCGTTCAGTATGGAGCCGCAATTGACGTCGATGTCTTCTTCCTGCCGCTTCCACAGCGCGGTGTTGGTCCCCAGTTTCAACGATGGCGACGGTGCGCAGCCGTACGCCGAACCGCGGCCGGTGGTAAAGCAGATCAGGTTCGCACCGCCCGCTACCTGACCAGTCGCTGAGACCGGGTCGTACCCGGGCGTATCCATGAAGACGAGGCCGCGCGCGCGGACCTGCCCAGCATAGAGATAGACGTCAACAAGATCGGTCGTCCCGCCTTTCGCCACCGCGCCCAGCGACTTCTCGAGGATGGTCGTGAGACCGCCCGCCTTGTTGCCCGCCGAAGGATTGTTATTCAGATCCGCGTTCGAGCGGGCGCAATACGCCTCCCACCAATGGATGCGCTCTATCAGCTTCTCCCCGATGGCACGCGATACTGCCCTGCGCGTTAACAGATGTTCGGCACCATAGATTTCCGGCGTTTCTGAAAGAATCGCCGTACCACCGTGTGCGACTAGCCGATCGACGGCTGCGCCGAGCGCGGGTTTGGCCGTGATGCCCGAATACCCGTCCGAGCCGCCGCATTGCAAGCCGACCGTCAGATGCTTCGCGTCAACCGGTTCGCGCCGAACGTCATTCGCCTCTACGAGCATTGCCTTCACGGCATCGATGCCCGCAGCGACGGTCTTTGCCGTGCCGCCGGTTGCCTAGATCGTCATCGTTTTAAGCGTCTCGCCAGCCGTAAGCCTGGTTCTTCACGAGTGCATCGATCTGGTTGGTTTCGCAGCCGAGCCCGACGATCAACACACCCGCGAAGTTCGGGTGACGAGCGTACCCGCTCAGCGTGCGCCGAAGCAATTCGAGCGCCTCGCCCTCCGAATCAATTGCGCAGCCCTGTCCGTGCGTGAGCGCCACCACCACATCCACGTTCGGAAACGCCTCCAGCGCTTGCGGACGGACATCGCGGCGGAAATAATCGGCGATAGCGCGAGCCGCAGTCGCCGAGCAATTCACGGAGGTCAGCACGCCGATGTAGTTACGCGTGGCAACACGGCCATCAGCCCGCACAATGCCCATAAAATGTACGGTCGCACAGAGCTTCGGCGAGCCCTTCGCATCGGGGCTGAACGCATAGTCGCGATCGAAATTGCCCATCGAAAGGTTGTGAGTGTGAACATGTTCGCCAACCTCGACCGCACGCGACGCCGATGACCTGTCCATAGCGCCGCACCGGTGCGCCCGCGGCGACAGACCGTCGCGCCACCTTGTGACCGGCCGGAATCAGCCCACGCACGGAAAGGTTGTCACCGATACGCATGCCAGCCACGAGCTGATGGCGTGCGATGACGACATCGTCGTCCGGATGCAGCCGCACAATCGGCTCTGCCGCCGAGCCAGTACCTCCCGGGACGGCTACCGCCGCATTATCAGGGTCGAACGTCATGATGTTGCCTTATGGATGGATCACCGTTCAGCTCGCGTCGTGCGTCATAACGCCATCGATCGCAGAAAACAAGCCTCCAGGATTGCGTTGCTTCAGTTGAAGTGAGCGTTGGCGCCGCCGTGTTCGCTGCGCGACGATGCCGGTTCACCCGATTGTCGTTGACGTCCGCGGCGCGAACCCATACCGACGCTCATGAGCAGCAGCACACCAGCCACGCCCGCGAGCGCGAGCGCAAACATGCCGGCGCGCTGACTGTGAAAGCTCGTCTCGACTGCCGTCTTCAATGTGGGAGCGATAAATCCCCCGAGGTTGCCAAGCGAGCCGATCAATGCGATACCGCTCGCCGCCGCCGGGCCGCTCAGATACGCCGTCGGCAATGTCCAGAACAGCGGCTGAACGACGACAAAGCCTACCGTCGCGATAGAGAACGCGACGAGCGCGGGCGCCAGGTGATGCCCGAGCGTCGACAATGCGATGCCCGCTGCGGCGATCGCCAGCATGGCAATCGCCAACTGCCGATGTTTGCCCTTCGCGTCCGCATACCCAGTGATGAAGCGCAGAGCAACAAGCGCACAGAACCATGGAATGGCTGCCAGCAGGCCGACCTTCGCGCCGATTGCGGCGCCGGTCAATTCCGAAATCCGGGTCGGCAGATAGAAGATGACGCCGTACACGCTCACCTGTATCGCGAAATAGATTGCGACAAAGCGCAAGACGTTCCAATTGCGCAGCGCCTTGAGCGCCGTCGATGGGCCGTGAGCGACTTTGTGGCCGTCTTCCTCAGCGATGGCACTTTCCAATGCCGCTTTCTCGTCAGGCGTCAGCCATTTCGCGTCGCGCGGCTTGCTGACCAGATAGAAGAATGCGATGACGCCAATGACAGAAGCCGCGAGCCCTTCGATCACGAACATCCACTGCCAGTTGCGCAGCCCGAGCAAGCCGCCCATCGCCTCCATCAGAAAACCGGACAGCGGGCTGCCGAGTACAAGGGCAACAGGTAGTCCGAAGTAGTAAATTCCCAATGCCTTGCCGCGTTCGCGTGCAGGAAACCAGTACGTCGTGTAAAGAATCACGCCCGGTGAGAAACCTGCTTCGGCAACCCCAAGAATAAAGCGCAGCAGGTAGAACGAGGTTTCGTTGTGCGCGAACATCATCGCGGCAGACGCGAGCCCCCACGTCACCATGATGCGGCTCATCCAGATCTTTGCGCCGACCCGGTGCAGGATCAGGTTGCTCGGAATTTCGAACAGTGCGTAGCCCACAAAGAAAATCCCAGCCCCCAGCGCGAACGCCGCGCTACCTATGTTCGAGTCGACCTGAAGGGCTTGCTTGACGAAGCCGACGTTTGAACGGTCGAGCATCGAGATCGCGAACATCAGCGCGAGAAATGGCGCCAGTCGCAAACGCGACTTGCGCACTGCACTCGCCAACGACTCCGACGTTGCGGGTTGAGTCTGCAGCATTGGCTTGTCTCCTGTAGAAGCCGCATGCGCCACGCCACGACTGCGAGGCTCTTGCGGCCTGACGCGGACTGGCACTGATCCCGGCGACGCGGCTTCGAACGCCACGCATTCGATACGGGGGGCGCATGCGTCGATCGGGTCAGCCAATACTCTAAGAGGACTTCCGATAAGCGTCTAATTGCAAATTGGGTACAATCAATTCCATCTGGTTATGAGGCGATCTGCGTTTACCCTTATGTCCCAACACCCCGTCGTCTCTGCCACAAACGTATTGACGAGGCTGCGCTTCAGACATCTGCAACTGCTCGATCTGCTTGGCCGCACCCACAATTTGCGCATGGCAGCCGAACAGATGCATATCACGCAGCCGGCGGCGACGAAGATTTTGAGCGACGTAGAGGCAATGCTGGGCGCCCAGCTCTTCGAGCGGTTGCCGCGCGAAATGCGACCAACCGATCTCGGCGCGCTGTCCGTGCGCTACGCGAGCACCACGATGGCCGACTTGGGCAAGTTCGCGAGCGAGTTCGCAACGCTGCAAAGCGGCGGCTACGGTCGTCTCACTGTGGGTGCGATTTCGGCTTCGGCCGCACAGGTGGTCATCTCCGGCGTCAAGGAAATCCAGCGTCGGCGGCCGCGGTTGATCATCAAGCTGGTCGAACAGAGCAGCGATCAACTGGCGATGTGGCTGGAAGAGAAGCGGGTCGATGTGATGGTGGGCCGCCTGACGGAACCGCGCCAACGGGCGCTCTTCGACGTAGTGGATCTGTCCGCGGAACCGGTACGCGTGGTCGTCGGACGGCACCATCCGTTGCTGCGACAACGCCGCGTTGAGATCGCTGATCTGGGCACATGGCCGTGGATTCTTTATCCGCAAGCCACAGCGATCCGGCAACTGTTCGAGGAGACATTCGCTGCCGCGGGTATGGTCGCCCCGGTCGGCATGGTGGAGACATCTTCGATCTTTTCGACTCTGGAACTCTTGCAGGCCACCGACATGATTTCGCTGCAACCTCGTGCCGCGGTGGAAAAGTACGTCAACAATGACCTGCTCGGCTATCTTCCGGTGACGATCCGGCGCAGCATGACGAACTACAGCGTCATCACTCGCAAGAATGAATTGGCGTCTCAGCCGATGGAGGAATTCATCGCGATCCTGCGCGCGATCGCCGGACAACTTGACGATCGCGCGCTGCCTACGTCCACGGATCACAGCGCCGAAGGCGGCCTGTGACGCGGTTCTCATGATCGGGCACTCGAAAGTTCAGCACCCGACCAGACAGCGCGTGACGCGCTGATTCAGGTGTTTATCAAGGGTTCACATAGGCCGACAGCCATCGGCATCCCACCGCCGGAAGGCGCTATAAATGCGCGTGTGGTGAATTTCAGGACGACCTTCGTCGTCCTTTTCGATCGGCAGCTCCTTCGACTGACACCCCATATAGAGCAGTCGCAAAATGTAGTTGAAGATCTTATGCAAACCCAGCTTCGGTGCGGGACGACGGCTGCCTCGGGAAAGATGCGGCAAGACAAATGCTTCGAACTGCGCAAGGCTCAATTGCGTTGGAATCGCTTGCCTGCGTTGACTTCCAGCCATTCTGGCCATCCAGAAAACTGGACAATAACCTATTCGGTGTCAGCGGCTGAAAATCCAGGCCTGTAGCGGCTTGCAGACAAATTCGCCGGTCTTGAAAAACCCGCAACCGGTGGAGGCAAGAGCAACTGCATCACCCCCCGTGCTTACAGCGGCTTGATACTGGCCGCCTGCTTGCCTTTTGCTCCCTGTTTGACTTCGAAGCTGACCTTTTGGCCGTCCTTAAGAGACTTGAAGCCCTCTGCCTTCACTTCCGAAAAATGAGCAAACAGGTCTTCTCCGGCATCGTCCGGGGTGATGAAGCCAAAGCCCTTCGCATCGTTAAACCACTTCACAGTACCGGTTGCCATGCTCATTCCTGATTGATTGGTTGGACATCGCGCGAGACCCTTCGCGCGCACGGAAATTCACGAAAGGTGGAAGAACAACTGGAGAAGTATCGCCGGAAAGTCGAATACACAAACAGCCAATACTTGCAACTTGAAGCTTGAATTGACGCTATCGAAATTTATACGACGGCACGCCGTGAAGGTCAATCAGCGTTTGTCCATTCTGGCTCCCACTGCGAGGCGAAGTCCTCCGCCATCCCCCCAGAGCCACCGTCCGTCCAGGCAACTGCAGTGACCCGACTGCCAACGGCGTTGTCAGGTTGTTTGTGTCGGTCGCGTAAGATGACGTGATGAAGAAATCGAAATCGCTCTATCACGGTCACCGTTTTGCAGCCGGAGTCATTAGCTGCGCAGTGCGCTGGTACTTCCGCTTCCAGTTGAGCTTGCGCGACATCGAGGAACTGCTCCTGGAGCGTCAGCCAGCATTCGCTGTGGAGGAAGTCTGTCCCCGGCTTGAACCGAACCCGCCCGGATGGCTAGTTCGATGGCATCGACCAAAGCCAGGTACGCGGGGCCGGCCCACGGGGCGAGCTGGAAAATGGATTTGTTCATGCTGGCCTTCCAGGAATAACGACTCACTATCGTTTTATGCCTACGGGCATAACGGATTTTCTCGACGATCGCCACGGTGGTGAACGCTCCCAGTCGCCGATCGCCACACTGTTCTTGCCGTCAAGCAAAACCCGTTCGCAGTATGTCCACTGGAACGGGTTCCTCGAATCGACGGATTGCCGCGCGCGGCGATGCGTGGCCTACCGCCACGCGCAGCTCATGCCGATCAGAACGGCATCGCCCCTTTGGCGCCGCTCGGCTCGTCAGCATTCGCGTTGCCGTTTTGCTGGTTATCGCCGCCGTGACCATGACCCAAATCGAAATTAAACATGTCGAACAGGTCGCCGAGCGCCGGCGCATTGACAGGCACGTACGGGTTGTTGTTCCGCTGGACCGGGTTCGGCAGGTTGTCGCGGCTGCGGTCAGTGATCGGCGGCAGTCCCCAGTTGCGTTCGATGAACTTCGCCAGCGATGCGTGGTCGGCATAGCCGTGCGCGACGCGCCCGCCCTGCGAATATGGCGACACCGCGATCATCGGAATGCGTGGGCCATCGCCGAAGAAGTCAACTGGCTGGATATAACCCGAGTCGTAGTAGCCGCCGCCTTCGTCCACGGTAATCAGGATCGCGGTACTGGCCCAAAGCTTCGGATTGCTCTGCACTGCATCGACGATCTTATGCACGAACGCCTCATACAGGCCGAACTTTGACGATGTCGGATGCCCGTCGAGCTTGCCACCCGGCTTGACGAACGATACTGCCGGCAGGTTGCCCGCGCTGATGTCCGCATACAGGTCGGTTGTGTCGGCAAGGTGCGTATCGCGGACGTCCTTGTTCGTCATAATTGACGTTTCGTAGAGGAACGGATTGCAGATGTTGCAATAGACGCTCTTCTGCGGATTGCTGACGAACGTGTTCCAGCCTTCGCCATAGTACTTCCAGGGAATGTGACGTTCGAGCAAAGTGTCTCCGATCGTGCGAACCGGTGACGGCGGGATCGTGAACGGCGACTTCGTCCTGTCGAGCACGGTGCCGTCGCCGTTGTAGCCCGGGTTGTAGTTGTTCAGCAGGTAGTAGTGTTGCGGCGCGCAGTTCATCTTCGGATGGTACGAGAGCGACGCCAGATACTTGCTGATCGGCCAGACACCCGCCTGGCTCGTGTCCGAGCAGTCGCTGTAGCTACCGCCCGAATAGCCGTCCTGCGTGTACCAGTTGTTCGTGCCTGCCAACGGGTTCGGATTCTCGATCTGGTTCGACGGCGGGACCGTCGCGTGGCCGTTGCCGTCGGTGTAATAGTAGGCATCGGCGGCGCCGACCATGATGCTATTCGCGCCCGTGCCGCCCATCACCGGCTGATGATAGTTGTCGCTGATCGTATAGGTGCGTGCGAGCTGCATGAAATACGGCATGTCGCCCTTGCTCGCGTTGTGAAAGCCCAGCGCGTTTGAACCTTCCTTCGTGGTCTGTTCGCTGAACGGCGTGGGTTGCGCACTGCCGTTGCTGCCCGCGCCGATGGTGGTCTCGACCCACGCGAACAGGTCCATCAGACAGCCGCTCGGATTATCGCGGGTGGCGTGGGACACGTCGCAGTCGGACTGCTGCCAGTTTTGATAGAAGCGGTGCACTGGACCGCCCAAGTACGCGTCATACAGCGATGATTGCTGCGGCGTTTGCAGCGGGTAAGGGCCGTTTTGCAGTGCGTTGTAGTTCGCGACGCGCGTATCCTTCGCGCCCGCTGGCAAGCCGGAGGCACCGGTCAGCAACTGACCGATATCGGCCGTCTCGAGTTCTGCGCCCTCGGCCTGTGCGGCCGCGTTGTACGTTGCGTACGGAGCACCGGTCGTGTCGCTCGCCGCGGTAGCCGTGCCACCGGTGTTCGGCGAAGGCAGCGTGCTGTAGGGGCTCTTGATCGATGGCGCCAGCGCGAACTGCGTCGTTCCCGTCACTGTGGCCTGGTACTGGCGCGCCTTCGCAAAGTTCGGCCCCGGCGAGCCATCCGCGTTGACGATGCCTTGCGACAGCAGGTTTTGCACCGACTGCCCGTTGGCCGGCTTGTACGTGCCGAACACGTGATCGAACGTGCGGTTTTCACCGACGATCACGATCACATGTTTGATTGGGGATTGCGTCGCAGATTCGTTGTCCTGACCTGCCACCGCGGCGTTGCCGGGCGACGCCGCGAATGCAAGGGCGGCTACGCCAGCGCATGCCGCGACAACGGCTGGGACCTTTGAAAGATAGCGTCGTTCTGACGCTTGGTGCTTTTTCATCTCTCATCCATCAGTAAGGTTAACCTTGCACAACCTTACCAATGGCACATGACTGCGGCGAGACAGTAACGCTTCGATTACCTTTCTACCCGCGCAGTTCGACGCGCAGTTCCTGCTCATCCGTGGCAAGCGATCAGGTTCGCTAATGCCGCCAAACCCTTGAAACTGCAGGCTGAAAAGGATTCGGCTGTGCCGGGCACGCGCATCATATGACCATCTTTGCTGTTTGGGTCAATTCAGTTTTTACCAAAAGGACGCTAGCACAGCGAAAATCCTTCCCTAAACATCGGTGTGTCAACGCGTCTGACGAAGTAATCGGTCGGTTCAAGCGTTTCAGCATGCGTATCGACGCGGGGTTTTAGCGGCGTTGTCAGGTTGTTTGTGTCGGTCGCGTAAGATGACGTGATGAAGAAATCGAAATCGCTCTATCACGGTCACCGTTTTCCAGCCGGAGTCATTAGCTGCACAGTGCGCTGGTACTTCCGCTTCCAGTTGAGCTTGCGCGACATCGAGGAACTGCTCCTGGAGCGTGGTGTTATCGTGACCTAGGAGACGATCCGATGCTGGTGCGCTAAGTTCGGTGCGAGCTTCGCTCACCGGGTGAAAGCGGTGCGATGCAAGCCCGGCAGTACATGGCATCTCGACGAGATGTTCGTCACGCTGCGAGGCGAACCATACTTGCTGTGGCGTGCGGTCGATGAGCACGGTGCCGAACTCGATATTCTGCTTCAGAAGCATCGCGACAAGGCCGCCGCCAAACGCTTTTTCAAGTGCTTGCTGCGCTCGAACCCGGTACCGCGCAAGATCGTCACCGATCAATTGCGTAGCTATCCGGCGGCAAAAGCCGACATCCCGGAACTGGCTAGCGCGAAGCACGTGTTCGTCAAAGCCGCGGCTCGGCTAAACAACCGCGCAGAAAATAGCCATCAACCGACGCGCGAACGCGAGCGTCGCATGCGCGGTTTTCGCGACCCGAAACGTACACAGGCATTCCTGTCTAGCTTCGGGCCGATCCGGCAACACTTCGCACTCAAGCGGCATCTGCTGCGCGCTTCGCTTCATCGCCAGCAACTCGTGGCCCGCTTCGCCGCCTGGTACGAATTGACCGAAGTCGCCCGAATTCCGTCAACTGGTTTCTAAGCGGTCGTCGTTACCGCTGTCGTTCCGGGTCCCTCCGGCAAGTTGACAATGCCCTGCGGAATCATTGAAGTCGGAAGCGTTAGAAAAGGGCGTGTAGCAAATACCGCGGTCCGGGTGGAGGAATTCACGAGCACCGGATTGCCGAACCCCTCCTCGTATATAAGCCTAGCTCGACTGCGTAACCCGGTACGCGTCCAGCTCCCGCTTCTTCGGCGGCACGATCATTTCGATTCTGCCGACGAGGAAGATATACGAAAGGATGCCCAGAACGGCGACGATCGAGACGTACCACATCGCATAGTGGAAGTTATGCGTGCGCTGCAGGATCATGCCGAAAACAATGGGCGTAGCAATGCCGGACAGATTGCCGAACAGATTCAGGAAGCCGCCCATCGTACCAATGAAATTGCGAGGAATGACGTCCGTAAATACCACCCAGCCGAGATTCGCGACGTTGTTTCCGAAAAAGGCCAGCGAAAGGATGCCGATCGCGATGACGGGCTGGTTCTCGAAAAAATTGACAGTGACGATCATGGCCGTCAACACGAGGCCAACGATCACCGGCACCTTGCGCGCGACCGTGACCGATTTACCCCTTTTCAGAAGGCTGTCACTGAGGAAGCCGCCGGCCAGCATGCCGACCATCGCCATGAGATAGGGGATGGATGCTCCCAGTCCCGCTTTGGAAAGCGTGAGATTCAATGCCTTTTCGAGGTAGACGATGAACCATGTCATGAAGAAAATCAGCGTCGAGTTGTAGGCGAACTGCGTGATGAACAGGCCCCAGACGGTTTTGTTCTTGAGGAAGTACAGGACATCCTCTCTCTCGACCACAGTGCTGACCGTGGATTGATCGTGAGATCCGTAGCCACCACCGGCCTTGATAAGGTCGAGCTCGGCCTGATCGGTTTTTTTGCTGTCTTTGGGGTCGCGATAAACGATCAGCCAGCAGACCCCAAAGACGATCCCCACTCCACCCGTCGCATAGAACACCATTTGCCAGCCGTAACGGCTCGTCAGAAAAGTCAGGACGGGCGTGAACAATGCGAGACCGATGTATTGCGAACTGATATAGGTCGCCGTCGCCCGTGCGCGTTCGTTCTTCGGAAACCAGTTCGCGACGATCTTCGTATTCGAGAGATACGACGGCGCTTCAGCGAGGCCAATCAGGGCGCGGCAGACCAGCAGCACCGCAAACGAGGCGCCCACGGTCGCGAAAAGATGATGTGAAGCAAAGCCCATCGCGAATGTACATGAGCTCCAGATGACAATTGCACTGCCGTATAGAACCCTCGATCCGATTCGATCGAGGAGATACCCGACGGGAATCTGGGCGGCCGCATACGTCCACGTGAACATCGAAAAGAGCAGGCCGAGCTGGGTCGGCGAAAGGCCGAATTCCCCCTGGATCCGGCTTCCTGCGATCGAGAGGTTTGCACGGTCCATGTAGTTGATGGCCGTGACTACAAACAGTAAAAAGACAATGAAATATCGGGTCTTTGTTGCTTTCATGATTTCGCATTCAAGATGCCATCTGGAGGCTCGCCCAGACATGCATTACCGGCACGGAATACCGGCGATTCGTCTTCCTGCTCAGAGTGGGAGTTTCACAACCGCATTCTTCTGCGTGCTGCGATAGATGGCTGTGAACAGTTCTACGGTCTTCCGGCCGTCCAGCCCGTCGATCAAAGGCTTAGTGTCGTTGCCGACAGCAGTCAGGAAATCATCTATTTGCCGCTCGTGATAGAAGTACAGGGAATCCGCGGAATTGAAATACTCCGCATCAGCGTTTCTCCACTCGGCGAGCATTCCTTCTTCGCCTTTGATCGTCCAGATATCGTTGTAAGGCGGTTCTGTGATGGTCGAGACGCCGGCGATGAACATCGCGCCGCCGTCCGTCTGCACGCCGACCGACGCGCCGTTCTCGCCATGAACGTGGACCTTCCCGTACAAAGCCGGATTCTGTGAGTTGCTGACCAGAATGTTGGCAATCGCGCCGCTTTTGAACTTGATGATGGCCGCCGCGGTGTCTTCGACTTCGATGTAGTCGTGGTTGACGTTCTTCCACACCCCGTAGACCTCATCGATATCGCCCATATACCAGAGGAGCAGATCGAGCTGATGAGGTGCCTGGTTCACAAGCACGCCGCCTCCTTCGCCAGCCCACGAGCCACGCCAGGGATCGCTTTCGTAGTACTGGCGGTCGCGCCATCCGAGCATGACAACGTTGCCGATGATAGGGCGGCCAATCTTGCCCGCATCGATGGCCTGCCTGATTCGCATCGCGGACGGATAAAAACGCCGCTGGCACACGACGCCGACCGTACGCCGGTGTTCTTCCGCACATGAAAGGATGGCATCGCAGTCTTCGAGCGACGAAGCGAGGGGCTTCTCTATGAGAACGTGGCTGCCGTTTTTCAACGCGGCGATTGCGACGGGAGCATGCTGAGGATGTGGTGTGCAAATGCACACAACGTCGACCTGTGCGGCCTGCACCATCTCTTCGACGCTATCGAACGCACGCACGCCGTATTGTTTGCCGAAGGCCTCTGCTCTATCGAGAGAGGTGCTGCATACAGCGACGAAGTCCGAGTTCCCGAGATTCGAGAGCGCCCGGGCATGGAAATGACCGACCTTTCCACAACCGACGATGGCAGTTCTGAGTTTTTTCATGGTGATTCGGTGTTACGTCGCTAGTTTGAATGCGAGCGAGGCGCTGCCGCCACCGGTCCGGTGGCAGCGCACGATATCGATCGCGGATTGCGTGACGCCAGGAGTGAAGGGAAATCCATCGGCTTGATTGCGCGGCAGGCTCATGACGGCGTGCTGCGGTCAAGAGAAGTCGCTGCAAGCGCAAGCCGACTTCGCGATGGAACTACTTGCCCAAGGGCGAGGCGGACACCTGTGTATGGCGGGAGATCTTTCGGGGCGGCCGGGAGTCGATGTCGGCCGGATCACCCTTTACGCCTTGAGATGCGGCCCCAGCAGCGACAGGTCCGCGGCTGAAAGACGATCGTGCGCGGTCTGCACCTGATGCCAGTACGGGTAGAGCAGCGGCGGCGCGCTCACCTTGTCGACCCGCTCGCGCTGTTCGGCGGTCAGCCTGAGATTCGCCGCGCCGAGGTTGTCGAGCAGTTGCTTCTCGTTGCGCCCGCCGATGATGACCGACGTGACGGCGGGGCGCCCGAGCGTCCATGCGAGCGCGACCTGAGCGGCCGAGACATTCTGCTCGCTGGCGATCTCGACAAGCGTGTCGACAATCGACCACAGTCGTTCGGCGTCGCGGATCGGCGGCTCCGTCCAACCGGCGAGCTGGCGCGTGCCCTCGGGCGTCGCGTCGCGGCGGTGCTTACCCGACAGCAGGCCGCCTGCGAGCGGGCTCCAGACGAGAATGCCCATGCCTTGATCGAGCGCGATCGGCGCGAGTTCGTATTCCGCTTCGCGTGCTTCGAGCGTGTAATGGATCTGCTGGCTCACGAAGCGCGGCAGACGATCGCGTTCGCTCACATGCAACGCCTTCATCAGGTGCCAGCCTGAGTAGTTCGAGCAGCCGACATACCGGATCTTGCCATGCCGGACCAGCAGGTCGAGCGCTTCAAGCGTTTCTTCAAGCGGCGTGAGTCCGTCCCATTCGTGGACCTGGTAGAGGTCGATCACATCAGTCTTGAGACGGCGCAAGCTCGCCTCGCAGGCTTCTATCAAATGATGCCGCGACAGACCCCGGTCGTTCGGGCCGTCACCCATGGGAAAGCGGGCTTTCGTCGCGATCAGCACGCCGCCTTTGCGCTTGCCGCCGAGCACCCGGCCGACGATTTCCTCCGACGCACCGTTCGAATAGACGTCCGCAGTATCGATCAGGTTGACGCCCGCGTCGATGCACATGTCGATCTGTCGGCGGGCCTCGTCGAGGCCAACCTCGCCGACGCTCGCGAATTTGCCTTTGCCGCCCATCGTCATCGTGCCTAGCGTGATTGTCGACACCTTGAGGCCCGAACGGCCAAGTTGACGGTAGTCCATGATGAAGCAATCTCCATGTATGTTGCGAGGATTCACAGCCGGCGTGCGGTCGTTAAGTCGCATTGCGCCCGCATTTCGTGCCCAGTGTTCCTTGGCGTCCCCAGACGTCCGACGATAACGGAGATTGAATTACCATTCCAATAGAAAGATATGATCAAATTGTGCGGTTTTCGTGATTAATCGTCTCTGCAAGGAAAGAGTGCCAACGTGGACTTGAAGCAGCTGGAACATTTTGTGGCGGTCGCAGAAGAACGGCATTTCACGCGCGCGGCGCGAGAGCGTGCAAAAGTTGGGGAGGTGCATTTCGTCAGGCGGCCATGGCTTACGGCATGACTGCACTGACTGTTCTGTCCGTTGGCCGGCGCCCGCCTGCCGACGTTGGCCCGATGCATTTCCCGTAACGCGAGTCGGCAATTTTGAGCGCCAGAATGCGATGGGACGAGAATTCCCCGTTCAGAACCGCGACTCTGACCTGTGCCATGCAGTGCGCCCCTTCGTCAGTCCAGCGCATCTGTCGCTTCTTGGCCATACGGTGGCTGACGACCTGGTTCACCGCGGACTCGGCAATGCTGCTGCTGATCGGGAGACCTTTGCGATGCCGGGCGCTGTAGTTGACCAACGTGTGCGCGTTGTTCCTGAGATAACTGGAGACGGTGTTCAGATTCCACCACAGCGTTTCGAATTCGTATCCCTCTCTCGCCAGCAGCCGACTGTCCAGTGCCTTGATCCGCTCCACCGCCTTGCTGCCCTTGCCATGCCAGACCAACCACTTCGCGTGGGTGATTTCGGTCTCCACCGACTCCTGGTCTATCGAGTCGATCATCTTCCTGCCGAACACGGAACGCTGCGCCGCCTGGAACTTCATCGCGATGTGGAACCAGTCCAGGATCCGGCCGCGAGCCAGCTGACTGCCCTCGACGGTCTTTGCAAATTCACCAGCGTCGTCGCTGATCACGGTCACGCGTTCATCGCTCGCCACACCGTTCCGGCTGAGGAACTGATCGAGTCGCGCTGCAGCCGAGGCGACTTCCCTGTGCACATACGCATACAGTTTTGGAGGACCATCGGTGAACGTCGCCCGCCCGGCGACGATATTCACGTGGCGGCCAGGGCCTCTCCCTGAGTCGCAATTGCGCAGCCACGCCGAGTCGACGCTCACGGCCGCGACATGGCTGGATTCGCGAACCTGCACGTCTGCAACGGCTTGAGGTAGCTTCGCGATGTCACGCTCGATATCAGCGTCGAGCTGTTTTCCAATGTCGAGAATCCGGTTCCGGATGCCGCTGGACGAAATGCCCTTGTCCAGCGGCAGCACTTCCTTGAGCATGGCCGCGGCCTGCCGGTATGGCAAATGAGCGGCCCACTTCGCCTGGAGGTATTCCAGCTCCGGAGTGACGCGCCAGCTTAGGTCTTTGGACAGGGGATGCACCACATGCTGTGGCGTCCGCGCAGTCCGCTGGCAAGCACACGACCACAGCCGCGGACTCATCACCGTCACTTTGCCGTAGACGGTGCGCAGCACCGTCGAGCGACTGTCCTTGTGCCTCAAAGCCGCACCGCAGCTCCGACAATGGGTCTGGCTTGAGAGCCACGACTGCACCTGTTTCGAAATGAGCTCGGCCTGCACCTTTGCCAGCAGCGACCGCCCTTCCGCGAGAGTCAGGCCCAGTTCGGCAAGACAGCAGTCAGGGCGCTCAATCACCGCCAGAACTCCGTCACCTTCCTCGACCGTATCATTGTCTCCGTCGGCCAACCTTGCTTCGATGATCAACCGCATGGCTTGCTCCCACCGTTGCGAGACCGATCAGCCTACTCCAGACGAAACCGATGCCGCTAACGGAAGCACAAGCGGCCCTCCTTGGGAGCCTCCCCAACTTTTGCACGCTCTCGGCTGCCCAGTATCAGGCAGCGCAAGCTCAATAAAACGTCGCGGCTTGATGTGCCCAGTGGGACCAGAGAATCGCTGTTCCACCGGGCAACTGACGACTTTGTTCAGGTCGTCGAGCCGACGCCAGACCCGACTGTAGCGGACGAAGCGGTCACTGCCGCCTCCGACCTCGGCGCTTTATTTGCTTATGCCGTCTTGCTTGCAGCCTGCACCGCCTTCTTTGCCGTCGCTTTCTTTGCAGGTGCCTTCCTTGTCACAGGTGTCCTTGCACTCACCGTCTTCTTGGCGGCAGCTTTCTTCACGACGACCTTCTTGCTCGTGACCTTCTTTACAGTCACTTTCTTCGCCGCTACCTTCTCAGCCGCAACCTTTTTAGCGGCAACCTTCTTGGCCACAGACTTCGTATTGCTCGCGACATCCGCGTCAGCCACCGCGTCGACGCCTGCAATCAGAAACTTCGTGCGGTCTTTCGCGTCAGCAATCCATCGCGGCGGGCGCGCATGACCGCTCCACGTGGCTCCCGTTTTGGGGTCGCGGTATTTCGGGGGCAGTTTGCTCTTCGTTGCGGCCTGGCTTGCGGGTTCCGCCACGACCTTTGACTTGCCCGCAACACTCGCGGAATCCGGGGCGCCGGCGCCTGCAATCAGGAATTTGCTGCGGTCTTTCACGTCTTTAATCCAAGCCGGCGGACGCGCATGACCACTCCATGTCGCGCCAGTCTTGGGGTCACGATACTTTGCCGGCAGTCCGCCTTTCCTGGCGACGGCCGCCTTGGTCTTCACATTGGCAACAGGAGCGACAGTATTCTTGCCTTGCCGGCGAGCTTTCGTTTTGGCCTCAATGTCTTCAGTCGTTAGACCATGCTTCAGCATGATGTCGCGAATTTGGTCCACGGCCGCCTGCGCCTTCTTAGCAAGCAATGCTTCAGCTTGCACCTGCAGGTGCTTCATTTTCGCCTGAATTTGTTCTAGTGTTGCCATATGCCTTCCTTTGTTGTTGATTAACTGAGCGCACTATGCCACGTGCATGCATACTACGGCTATGAGTTCATAGGTTGCCGAAGGTTCTGTATCAATCCAGACGCCCAAATACGACATTGCAGAACCGGTTTCTTGATTCTCCAATCAGAACCGCCGCTTTCGCCTGCTCCTGCGTTTCCCGGGTGGCAGCCTGTGCCTCAGCATGACTACTTCATTACATCGGCGCAATGCGCGTACGGTGCGATTCACAGCAATCGGCGTTCGATGAACGCTAGGCAATTGCCTTAACGAAGGAATCTTTCATGGACGAACGTAAGCGGCGGTTGTCAACGTAGTTGTCGCGTCACTTCATGCGAACTGCTTTAGTTCTTCCGGCTGCATGCGCTCCGGATTGAGCCAGACTTCATCCTTCAATTTCCAGTTGCGCGTCGATCGGGACCAACGCCGTGGATTGCGCTCCCTGGCATCTGCGTAAACGGCTTCACGTTGTGCGAGCACTGCGGCGGCTACGCCGTTATGGCGCTGCGCCGGCGTGACGAATTTCAGTAAGCGGTGAAATAAGCGCACATGGTTTCCTGAGGCTTGATCGCGCAGCATATGTCCACCTCATTGACGGGTGGACATATGACGCAGAATCCCTCAGATCCGTTGAAGCTTGAGCCCGTCGGGGTAAGCAGTGATGGCCGACGGCGCTACTATGACGAAGAGGCCAAACAGAAGCTGGTCGAGGCCTGCCTGCAGCCGGGCGTGTCTTTGGCTGGCATGGCGCTCAAGGCTGGTGTGAACGCGAACCTGCTGCGCCGGTGGGTCAGCAAGCACCAGGAGAAACGCGACGGCACCGTCGCGATGGACGTAATCGAAGGTACGCCGTCGGCGTTCGTGCCGGTCGTCGAGATCGGCCGCACCGACGCGCAGTCGAGGCGATCCGGACCGCAATCGGAACTCCTGCCGGCGCACGGCGAATCCGTGCGCAGCTCGCTGCGCCCACCGGCACCGTCACGGCTGACGGTGGAAATGCCCAATGGCATTACGCTCAAGCTCGAGTGTAGCGGGCAGGACACGACGTTGGTGTCGGCGATGATCGAAACGCTGGGGCGCTACCATGTTCCGGCTGGACGCTGAGCTGCGGGTCTACCTGCACCGCGACGCGGTCGATTTTAGGAACGGGATTAACGGTCTCGTTATCCTGGTCGAGCAGTCCATGCAGCTTGACCCATTTGCCCGTGCGGTCTTCGCCTTCCGTAACAAGCGTGCGAACCGCATCAAGCTGCTGTTTTACGAGCGCTCGGGTTTCTGGCTGATGATGAAACGGTTAGAGGTTGACCGTTTCGTCTGGCCACGTCGACAGCAGGCGGTGATGGAACTTACGAGCGAGCAACTTCACTGGTTACTCGAAGGCATCGACATCGACGCGGTGCGTCGTCACCCTTCGAGGCAGTACCGACACGTGAGTTGAACGTTCAGTAGCCGCGCGCCGGGCGTGGTGCGCGCGACGCCCGGCGCGATTGTTACACTTTGACGTAAGCCCATTCGTTGTGCAGCTTCGCTATCGTGGAGCACATGAATACCGACGCCCGCTCCCCGTCCGCTGAGGACGATCTCAAACAGCTCTCCCCCGAGGCGCTGATCGAGCGCATTCTCGAGCTTCAGTCCCATAACCAGCAACTGGCGCAACGCATCGGGCAACTCGAGGAGTTGTTCCGTCTGGCGCAGCTCAAGCGCTTCGCGCCGAGCAGCGAGAAACTCAGGGATCGCGTGTTCGACGAAGCCGAGCAGATCGCCGCGGCCGAACCCGGTGACGATGATTCGGATGACGCATTCGCGCTGCCCGATACGGGACTGCCGGAGGTTGGCAAATCCGAGCACGGTAAGCGGGGACGCAAGCCGCTGCCGGCCGAGCTGCCGCGCCGGCGCATCGAGTACGATCTGCCCGATGAGCAGAAGATCTGTGCGTGCTGTCAAAATGCGTTGCACCGCATGGGCGAACAGACGAGCGAGCAGTTGGACATCGAGATCAAGGCGTTGGTGCTGCAACATGTGCGCTTCAAATACGCGTGCCGCCACTGCGAGCACAACGCCGAACGCACGCCGATGGTAATCGCGCCGATGCCCGTGCAGCCGTTGCCGGGTAGCAGCGCGAGCGCGGCGATGATTGCGACGGTGACAACCGGCAAATATGTTGACGGCACGCCGCTGTACCGGATGGAAAACGCGCTGGCCCGCGCGGGCATTGCGGTGAGCCGCGGCACGCTGGCGAACTGGATCATCAGGCCTGCCGAGATGCACTACAGCCGGCTGTACGAAGCGATGCACCAAACACTGTTGTCGCAGCCGCTGATTCACGGCGACGAGACGACGGTGCAGGTTCTCAAGGAAGAAGGCAAGACGCCGCAAAGCACGAGTTATATGTGGACGTACAGAAGTGCCGGGGACAGCGAGCAGCCGGTGGTGCTGTTCGACTACCAACGCGGGCGTGGGCAGCAATATCCGCAAGCGTTTCTCGCTGGCTACGAAGGCATGCTGATGACCGATGGATACAGTGCCTGGCGAACGCTCGAAGGCGTCACTCACTTCGGCTGTATCGCCCATTCACGGCGCATGTTCGTCGACGCGCACAAGGGACAGAAGAAGAAAACGGGTGGTCGCGCGCTGCAAGCGCTTGAGTACTTCAAGGCGCTCTATCAGGTCGAGACGCTTGCTCGCACGGGACTGCCCAATGGCGAGGCGCGAGCCGACTACACCTACCGGCTGCGGCAGCAACACAGCGTGCCGTTGCTAGAAGCGCTCAAGACATGGCTGGATACGCAGGCGCCCCAGGTTCTGCCTGAGAGCCTGTTGGGCAAGGCGATCAGCTACACGAGAAACCAATGGGAATATCTAAGCCGCTACGTGATCGATGGGCGTGCGCCCGTGGATAACAACATTCTGGAAAGAGACATCAGGCCATTTGCAACAGCGAGACATTGGTGGCTCTTCTCTGACACAGTTGCGGGCGCGAAGGCGAGTGCCATGGTCTACAGCCTCGTGCTGACGTGCCGGGCCTGCAACGTCGAGCCCTATGCGTATCTGCATCATGTGCTGACCGAAATGCCACAACGGGCATCGGACGCTGACATCAGCGACCTGCTGCCGTTTAACTTCGCCAAACGAGTGCAGCTCGCTACAACCCACCCCTGAAGCACCCCGATCTGGGGTCCAGTCCGCGTTCTCCACGAGCTCCGGCATAGGTCGATCATCGGTCGGCAACGTGCGCGTGTTCGCTATCGCAGCGCGGGCGCCAGCGCGTTGCAACCGCGACCTCGGCTAAAATAGCGGGGTGCTCGCTCTCGCATCAACCAGCGGAAATCATCCCATGACCAGGACAAATCTCAGGTCCATCAGCATTGCTCCCGACCATAACAAGTCTCATCTGTCGAAGGGGCAAAAGGCGTTCAACACGCTGATCAAGCAGATCGAAAAGCGGCGCGCCCGGCTGAGTGCCTGGGAGGCTGCAATGCCTGCCTTCCATCGGAAATATCTAAGCGAGTTCGCTCCCCTTGAGCAAACTTCCATCGACTTGCGCGCCAAGCTCGTGCATCGCCTGGACCAGGCGTACGGTCAGAAGGGGCTGACCAAATCCGAGCGGCGCACGATTGCAGACCTGATCAGCGACCTGGCAGGTGAGCTGGTCGCGCAGAGTGATGATCTGGAGCTGAAAACGATTTACAACCGATATAGCGAATCTGACTTTGACAGTGAAGCCGCCGCCGAGTTGGACGACATGAAATCGGCGCTCGAGGCCATGCTCGGGGTCGAGCTGGGCGACGACGTTGATATGAGTTCTCCCGAGGATGTACTGCAGCGCGCCCATGCGCAAATGGAACAGCTGCAGGCACAAGATGCACTCGAAAACCAAGCTCGGGAAGCGCGCCGCGCCAAACGAAAAAAGACGCCTAGGCAACTCGCAGCAGAGGCACGAGAACAAGTTGAGCAGGCCGAACTGAGCTTATCCATCCGCGAGGTCTATCGCAAACTGGCCAGCGCCTTGCATCCCGACCGCGAAACCGATCCGCAGGAGCGTGATCGGAAGACCGCTCTGATGCAAAGGGCCAACCAGGCATATAGCAAAAACAGCCTGTTGCAATTACTTGAGTTGCAGTTGGAGCTGGAACATATCGACCAAAGCGCCATCAACAACATCGGCGAAGACCGGTTGAAACACTACAACAAGATTCTGAAGGAACAGGTCGGTGAACTCGACCACGAAATCCTGCATGTCGAGAACGGATTCAAGCACAGCTACGGAATTCCGCCCTTCATCGATGTGTCGCCCAGCACCATCATGCGCAATCTTGCCGCCGATATCTTCTCGCTGCAGGAGAGCCTCCACGCCCTTGAACGTGACCTGCTCGTATTCGACGACGTCAAGCAACTTAAGGGCTGGCTAAAGTTCGTGAAACGGTCATTAGCCACGCCGCGTTTCGACGATATGCCGTTCTAGGGGAGCGCCGCTCCTCATGCTTCTTCCGTAGTGTGGAGAAAACACCGCTTACGAATTTCAGGCCGCTGTGTTTGTGCTCATGGTTGTACCAACGCACGAACTGCTGCGTCCAGGCCCGTGCCTCATCAATGCTGCCGAACGGCGTGCGCGGGTAGTCGGGCCGGTACTTGCAGGTCCGGAACAGCGACTCCGCGTACGGGTTGTGGTTACTCACACGCGGCCGGCTAAACGAGGCCACGACCCCCAGATTCTCCAGGGTGGCGAGCATCGTCGCGCCCTTCATCGGGCTGCCGTTATCCGAGTGCAGCACCAGAGGGCGTCCTGCCAGGCCCTCGGCCAGACTGGCACGTCGCATCAGCAACGCGGCCAGTTCCGCCGATTCGGCTTCATGCACTTCATGACCAACAATCTTGCGGCTGAACACGTCCAGCATCATGTACCAGTAGTAGTACTGGCCCTTGACCGCCGCCGGCATCCACGTGATGTCCCACGACCAGACCTGATTTGGCGCCGTCGCACAATGACTGGTCACCACCCGGCCCGAGGGCTTGCGTGCACGACCCCGGTGGTGCTGCTGCGAGGCGCTGCGCAGCACGCGGTAAAAGCTCGATTCCGACGCGACATACACGCCGCGATCCGCCAGCCTCGGCACGATCTGGCTGGGCGGCAGGCTGGCAAACTCCGCACAGTTTGCGACCTCCAGAATCTGTTGCCGTTCGGCCTCACTCAGTTTGTTGCCCGGCGGTGGCCTCCCGGTCGTGGTGCGGCCATCCGCGCGCACCGCGTCGCCGTCACCCACCCAGCGCTGGAACGTGCGCAGGCTCACGCCCAGCTCATCGCAAGCCTTCTCCAGCCGGCAGCCTGACTGCGCCGCCTCGCGTATCAACGATATGCATAACAGGCGATCCGGGACGTTGATCAATCGTCCTCTTTGTTTCCCCAAAGTCGAGTAGCCCGGCGGAACTTCCCCGCCAGGCCCTCACAGATCCGTACGTGAACCTCTCGGTTCATACGGCTCTTGTCATCCAGCCGATGGCAATACCCCCAGCGTCCAGTGGTACAGCAGATCCGGCTCACGCTCGGCCATCCGCCTGAGCCAGGTCCGGGCCTTGGCACGACTCCGTTTGAATCGGCGATATTTGCGTACCGCCCATTTCCCCAGAATGTCGTTGAGGTGGGCAATCACGCGCTTGAACTCGCTCATGTAGAACGCCGCGTAATAGTTCCACCATCCTCGCAAGGCTGGATTGGCCTGCGCGGCGATATCCTCGATCCCAGCCTCCGTCCAGCGACCGATATTCCACGTCCGCATTTTCTCGCGGATGCGTTTCGCGGCCTTGCCGCTGAGGGCAGGACTGAAACTGTTGAAGTAAACGCCCCGCTTGCTTTTGGCCAGCCGGCCACGGAAGGTGTATCCCAGAAAGTCGAAACTCGTGGTGGGATAGTCTTTCTTGCGATTCCCATCCCGGCAGTACACGATCCTCGTCTTCTCAGGATGCAATTCCAGACCACAGGCCGTCAGACGTGCACCGATTGCCTCCTGCAACCGTCTGGCTTCGGCTTCGCTTTTGCAGTGGACCAATCCATCGTCCGCATACCGCACGAACGACGTGTCCGGAAAGTGCCTCGCCATCCAGGTATCGAAGGCATAATGCATATAGAGATTAAACAGTACCGGGCTGACGACACCACCCTGCGGCGTGCCCTGCGTCCGCGACACCATTTCCTGCCCCCTCATCATGGGCGCCTTCAACCAGCGTTCCACGTACAGCTCCACCCAAGTGCAACGGGCATGTTGCCGCACCGCTTTCATCATGAGTTCGTGATCAACGTGGTCAAACGCACCTTTGATGTCAAATTCCAGTACCCAGTCGTATTTCCAGCATCGACCCCGGACAGCAGCAATCGCATCCAGCGCCGACCTGGAAGGACGGTAAGCATAGGAATCCGGATGGAAACAGGGCTCTACCTGCGCTTCAAGATAATTGCGCACAACCGCCTGGGCAACGCGGTCCGCCACGGTCGGAATTCCCAACAACCGCTTGCGGGTCCTGTCATTTCCCTTCGGGATTTCCACGGCACGCACAGGTGGCGGAAGGTAGCTCCCTGAAGACATCCGGTTCCACACCTTGTACAGATTGCGTCCAAGCTGCTGTCCAAATGCCTCGATGGTTTGCCCGTCCACACCATGCGCTCCATGGTTCGCTTTCACCTGAAGCCATGCTGCCCACACAGACTGCTTCGTTATTGCAAACGGCCTGGCGCGACTCATCGGCTCATCCCATTGTCTGGTTGGCCCACAGGTCTTGCCGGATGACGCATTCCCTTCGCTCCACCCCAATTACGAGGCTTCACCGCTACTACGGAATGCTCCGCCCCTGTACCCCGCATCGGTACTCTCACCTTCTTTGAGTCCTTCAAATCAAGCTTCTCCCTTCGCATCGGGGTGACAGGTTCCTATGTTCCGTTCAATCGCCTGGAGTAACGTCACGCCGTCTTTATGCCGGTCGCCACCAAGCCAGTCATCAGGCTCCCGCTTGGTTTGTCCCAAGGTCAGGCGAGGACCTTGGTTTTGACGACGAGTGGAAAAAGCTATCGACACCTCATCGACGGTTCGCTTGCGCTCGTCTCGTTATCCCACACCTGACGCATTCACTGCGCCTTTTCTTCAACGCTCACCACCACGGCTCTTTACCGCAGCAGCTTGAAGTGGTTTGATGTCTTCTCCTGAAAGACGACATCGAGGGGCCTGCCCTCATCGATCAAACAGCTTTCATAGCACACTCGCCTGGGCTTTTTTTCTCAGAATCAGCAGCGCAGCCGCTTCCGCCAGCGCCTTCTCCTTGCGCTGCAATTCCTTCTCAAGCTGCTGGATGCGCTTCTTATCGTCCTTCGACTGATGGCGCTGCTCGCGTGCCTGCTCCGTGGCATTCGCATTGGCCGACCGGCAAGCGGCTCGCCAGGCCGATATCTGCTCCGGATAAAGACCTTTTCGACGGCAATACTCGGCCAGCTCCGCTGCATTGAGCGGCGCTGTCTCCAGCACTACTGCAAACTTGTCCTCCGAAGACCATGCTTCAGGATTCTTTCCATCGCCGGGCACGGCCAACCCTTGTCCCTTCGCCTGTCGGCGCCACGTGTACAACGTCTGTTCGGTAATTCCCGTTTCTTTGGCCAGCGCCGAGACCAGCGTGTTTTCCGGCGGCATCATGCGCCGCACCAGCGCTTCTTTTCTTTCTGCTGAGTAGGCTTTCATTCACTCTGATTTTACCGCCCCCGGACCATGTCTATGAGAATCAGGCAACGCGACATCTAGTCTGACGCCGGGGGTAAGCGGGACAGCATGATTGCTTATCTCCGCCATCGCATGGAGGAGTTTGGCATCAGACCAGACGACCTGGCTTCAGCACTGGCAAGTGAGCAATCAGAACAGACGAAAGCGCGCTATCGTAGTGCGACGGGAGACACGTGGAGCGGTGAAGGAGAAATGCCACAATGGCTTAAACAAGCGACTAGCGCTGGCCAATCCATTCAACATTTCGAATTGTCGTCAAAGGTGGCGGCACCGCAAAAAAATCGAGAAGCTGTGGATTGGCGCAATGACCCGTTTGCGGGCGGTCCGCTTGCACGCGGTCAGCGCCAATAGCGAGCCTCAGTGTCGTCGCCTGCCAGTTTTAGAATACCGGCACCTGCAAGCAGTGCGCCCTCGTCCTCACGGAGAACTGTACTCGCCTTCACGTCCGCCCCGAGCTTCCCTACGCAGCTTTGATATTAATCGTCATGGTCGCTATGAGGTGCGCGCCTTAGCTTTTGCGCTGCCGACGTTCCCCCGGAGGCTTTTTTGACGGTGCGCAACAGGTGCCGCTGACGACGATGACTCGAGGCAGAAATTGATGAACGCCTCAACTTTCGCAGCTCGATGGCGCCGGGACGGAAAGAGCGCATACAGCGGAAATCTTTCGTCCGACCAGTCGGGGAAGAGGTCCACGAGCAAGCCGTCATGCATTACCTGCTCGACGCCAATCTCCATCACCTGGGCGATGCCGGCGCCGGCGATACACGCGCCGAGCATGGTTTCCACGTCCGACACGAGGAGGCGCCCCTCCGCAGGTATCTCCGTGACCTTCTTACCCCGATGGAACTCCCACTCGAAGGGCTTGGCCGTCACCGGGTTATAAAACATGATTCGCTGATGTTTGCTCACCTCCTCCGGTTTTCCTGGCTGTCCGTGCTCAGCCACATACCGTGGAGATGCGACCGTAATGATGCGCGTCTCGAATAGCTTGCGCGCGACCAGTGTTCCCATCGGCGGCGGTCCAAAGCGCACCGCGAGGTCAAATCCATCTGCCACGAGGTCGCCAACGTCGTCGCGCATGATGAGTTCGAGCGAAAGGTCAGGATGACGTGCCAAAAAATCCGGCAATCTTGACGCCAGCACCGTCCTTGAAAAGAACGGGTCGACGTTAACACGAAGCTTTCCCTGCACAACGTTCGCTGAACCCGACGCCGCCGAAGCCGCCTCTTCGATGCCTGTCAGATGCGGGCCAACCGCGTCATATAGACGCCTCCCTTCGTCGGTCAACGTCTGCGAGCGCGTCGTACGGTCAAGCAGCCGCACGCCTACCCGCTTCTCGAGGCGTGAAACAGCACGGCTAACGCCCGATGGTGACAATCCCAGGGCGTCTGCCGCGCGCACGAAACTGCCGCTCTCCGCGACTGCGGCGAGTACAGTGATGCCGGAAAACAGTCGACCATCAAACGTCATGACCTCTCCAATGCTCGTCTTATTCAGATAGTTTAGTCACGAGTGATTTGAACAGCACGTACTTTATTCAACGATCAAAAAATGAGAAATTGTCCTCCTGAACGCCGCAGCGGTTTGCGCTGCGGAGCTGAACCAGCTTGGGAGAGCATCAATGGAAGCCTTGAAGACACAGGGAATTGAACTGCCCCGCCTCGGATTTGGCACCTACCGTATGCCGGATGGTGGTTGCCAGCCGGTCGTCGAGAGTGCACTGGAGCTCGGATATCGACACATCGACACCGCCGAGATGTATCAGAATGAGGAAGCAGTAGGCGCCGCGATTGCCGCCTCGGGTCTCGCACGGAAGCAACTGCATCTGACGACAAAGGTATGGCACGAGAACCTCGAGCCGGAGTCCCTCCGTCGCGCACTGGGCGCCAGCCTCGGAAAGCTCGGTGTCGACTACGTTGACCTGTACATGGTGCATTGGCCGTCGCGTGACATGGACCTCGGCGCCGTCATGGAGACAATGCAAGGTTTTCTGCAGAACGGCACCGTTCGCTCAATCGGTGTGTGCAATTTCAACGTGACGATGCTGCGAAAAGCCATCGAGGAAATCGGCGCACCCATCGCCTGCCACCAGATTGAATACCACGCGTTTCTAGACCAGTCGAAAATGCTGAGCTACTTGCGCGAGAAAGGCATTCCACTCGTCGCCTATGCCCCGCTTGCACAAGGCAGGGCAGCGCGCGACCCCGTACTTCAGGGAATCGGCGTCAAGCATGGCGTGACCGCTGCCCAGGTTGCACTTGCGTGGCTTCTGGAACAGGACGGGGTGGCCGTTATTCCTAAGGCTCAACGCCGCGAAAGTCAAAAATCCAATCTCGACGCGCTGGCGGTGAAACTCGACGATGATGACCGGCAAGCTATTGCGGTGTTGCCGAAGAACCACCGTTTCGTCACTCCGCCGTTCGCGCCGGAATGGGACGCGTAACCGTTGTCTTCGCACTGCAGGCAGTCCATCCGCTAGTCATCGCCGCAGCGCTAGCGCGCAATCGACGTTGATTCATCGACATCCATAGAGGTGGCTTCGAGAATTCGGACAGTTCGTTGAGTGGAAAAGCTGGGGCGTGAGTCGGTCATAATGGCCGGCAACAAGGAACCAGAAGATGACAAAACGAAACCGACGGACAGCGTTTCTATCCATGGGGCCGTGGAATGCCGCGATCGCTGTTTTTTAGAAAGCGCGCTCAGCAAGGCGGGACTGCTGGGCGTAAGGCGATGATCGATCGTGATCACGCCCTGCCGGTGACACAGCAGGCCCGGCTGGTAGGCATCAGCCGGTCGAGCGCCTATTACCAATCGCGTGGAGTCAGCGAAGCGGATCTGAAATTGATGCGCCGGATTGACGAGCTTCACCTCGAGCATCCATTTGCAGGGGCGCGAATGCTGGCACGGCTGCTGCGTCGCGAAGGCATCAAGGTCGCGCGCAGGCACGTCGGCACCTTGATGAAGCGCATGGGCATCGAGGCGTTGTATCGCAAGCCAAACACGAGCCGCAGCACCCGACGACTCGCCCAGTACACCGGGTGGCGATCACGCTGGAGAGTTGCCATGCTGTCGAGGCGCTGGAGGAGGCGTTTGCGAAATGCGGCTTACCCGAGATCGTCAACACGGATCAAGGCAGCCAGTTCACCGCAACCGAATTCACCGACGCGGTACTCAGCCGGAATGTTCTTCTGTCCATGGATGGAAAGGGTGCCTGGCGTGACAACGTGTTCGTCGAACGGGTGTGGCGCAGCGTCAAATATGAAGAGGTTTATCTGAAAGCATATGACTCGGTCAGCCACGCCCGCCGCTCAATCGGTAATTACCTGAACTGGTATAACCAGAACCGGCCTCATTCCAGGCTGGCCGATCAGACGCCGGATGAAGCATACTTCGCCACGCTGCCAGCGATAAAATCGGCAGCTTGATTGCCTCAGCGATTCCACTTAAAAACTCGCAGATCCTGTTCGAACGAACGAAGCCACCTCTCATTCAACAGAACTTCAGACTTTCGCGTGAACCGCCGTCGATTGCGGCAATCAATTTTCAACTCACGCGAAATACCCAGCACCTGCGTCGCCGGGTATCTGACTCGGACGTGAGGCCGAGAACGCGCCGGTGCCGCCGGTAATGTCGATGGCCCCTGCAAGACCCTCGAAGCAGCTGCTTCGAGGGTTGAAATGGACATCAGGTTGCTTCGTCTGGTCGCCCCTGAAGTCAGGCAGCGCATAGCGGCACTATGCCACGGGTCGCGTTCATGTGACAGAAAGTGGTCTTTCGGGCAGCGCTCCCCGTTCGATTACTTTGTCGCGATTCTTCTAGGCGCCACGCTCAGCCGCATTGTCGGCGCATCACCGGTGGTTGGCACGGTAGCCGCCTCTCTGGTCATCGTCGTCATCCATCGCGCTCGCGCGGGCTTGCGTGCGCTCGTCGTGGCTTGAGACGTTAGTGGTTGGCGTTGAAAGAGCGGTGTATCGAGACGGGAAATTCAACAAAGCGCAGATGGACGCGTCACTCACTCATCACGTGGGCTGATATTTTTGAGAGCGCCCGAACGCAACTTGGGTCGCGAGACCGCTCCCAAGGGTCGCTGATTGCCAACTTGAAGTTAAAGATGGATTAAGTGCAGCAGCGTTTTTCGGGACGTTGGGCGTTCTAGTATCAGTCAAACGTTAAATACCTGGAGACGAATCAGGAGGGCTTATCACATCGCAGCCTCCCTTTCTCGGGCCACTCCATGTATTTCCTAGCCGCCTTCGTAGTCAAGCTTGCCCATGGCAAGACCTTTCAACGCTCCACGTCGAGCGCTCCGACCACGAAGAGGAAGTCGCGATTTCCCTGGCTTTGACATCCCGTTGCCCACGGCTTGCACTGCACCAAGTGGGGCTGGCGGCGCGCCGTAGCAATTCATGTCCGGAGGAGCCGGCTTAAAGTGCGACACCGAGGGCACTCAATTTTCCGAGAATGGAGTTACGACAGCGCAAAGCTCGCTGTTCGGCCCGCCGACAACATCGCCTTTGGGCCCGACTGGCTCCCTTTTTTAACGTCTTCAAGGAATCATCGTGTCAGCTGTTCTGCATAACTGGATATATATCGGAAGCAACGCGTATGCGGAGTACACGTTCGTGCCGTGGCCTGGCAGGAACATCTATCGCCGTACCGTCGATCACTCCGCAATATGCATCCAGCGCGCCATGAAGAATGATTGAGGCTATCTCCCCGGAAAGCTTGATTTCAGCGATGTTGACACTCTGCGCGTTTCCTTCCGTGGCGATGCGGCGCGTTCACTTCGCAATCTTCCAGGCACCAATGCCGTCGTAGGAGCGATTACTCGAGCCCTGCGCTAAACTGTCGGCGCATCGCAGTTGCCTGAGGCATTGCATCGCTCGTCTAACACTTCCTTACAGCCACCTGGATTTCCATGAAACACGTTCTCAAGAAAGCTCTTTCTGTCCTCATCGTAGCCGCGTTCGCTGCCCCGGCGGTGTCGTTCGCTGACATGCACCGCGACGACCGGCACGCGCCTGTGCGGCACCATTATCAACCTCACCATCATCAGCTTCACCAACACGACCGCTCGCACGGGTAAGCATCGCGCGCGAACAACGCAGGCTCCGCTAGAGAACGGTTTGCCCTGCGATGGGCAAACCGTTTGTCGGCTTTACCGTCTAGGTCTATACGCGCACCGCCAGGTCTAGCTCTCGCTCCTGGTCACTAACTAAGGCCAACCATTCACTTTTTCGCAGCGATGCGGGTGGCCGCGCCTCGCATCGAGGAGTGACCATGGACGCGCAGATGACAGAATCGTAATCTGCCAGTCAGCACACGGTCAGTTTGAAAGGCCAATATAAGGACATGTCCTTGTGGACTGGGGTGCCGACCTATGCCGGTCCTGCACTGCCACCCCATTCCGGGTAGAGACATCATGAAACTCGTTGCATGCAAACGACATTTTTAACGAGCCAGGCATACGGAGGGTGAGCATCGCCTTGGTGCTGGCCGACTCGGTGAACTGCACAGTCTGGCCACAGGAGGTTCGACATGAAATTAGACGCCAGCACGTTTGTGCGACTGCGCCGTCTCGCTCCCGTTCTCGATGACGTACTCAACGCGCGCGAAGTCGAGCATGCAGACCAAGCCGTGGACCTTGCTTCACTTGCCCAGCTATGCCTGCAGCTGTTCGACGCATATCATTGCCACCACCCCGGCGAGATTGCGCAAGCACGACTCCAAGCGGTTGAGTCGCTGTAACACACCACCTCGGGACTGGCTCGCGGCTTCAGGTAGCCACGAGAAACCTACGCTCCAGCGAAGGGGGCTCTCGCAAAAAAGTCCCATCCAACTTATGGTTTTATATGTCGGAGGAACTCTTCGATTGAAGAAGATAAAGACATATCTGAACGGGACCGCAAAAAGATAGTTGATGGCAGCGAGCGAGGCCGGAGAATCTAAGTCCTTGAGATAGAAGGCACGGGCACGTCGGCGAAGAGGTATTGACCGCCCGTCATGAAGTCAATGAGCGGTGCCCGAATACTGGCTTATCGTCGCGCCCCTCCGGGGGCTGTCTGCAACCCGACTGTATCTGGAGAGACCAACCAGAGCGTCGCCCCCGCTGTATGCTTACGATGAACTGCCGCGCATGGGTTCGGCAGAACGATTCCGGACACCGCCATGGGCAGACCGGCGAGCTTGAGCAGCGAGATAGCCTCCGCGACACGGACGACTCCAGTCAGCGCAGTCGCGCTGCGTCTGTGCCTGCCCATGCGGCATTGGCTCTGCCGAGTTCAACCCGGTCGGTGGCGAGTGCCATCAATCAAATTGCAGTTATGTAACAGACATGAAATCGCCGGGCGGCGTCTCCCCGCTAAACAGGCAACGGCTACTGCATCACCCCCGCGCTTACAGCGGCTTGATATTCGCTGCCTGCTTGCCTTTTGGTCCTTGCTTGACCTCGAAGCTCACCTTTTGCCCCTCCTGAAGAGATTTGAATCCCTCCGCCTTCACTTCCGAAAAGTGAGCAAACAGGTCTTCGCCGCCATCGTCCGGCGTAATGAAGCCAAAGCCCTTAGCGTCGTTGAACCATTTAACTGTACCCGTTGCCATGCTCATTCCTGATTGATTGGTTGGTTCGACATCACGCGATGCCCCTCGCGCGCACGAGAATTCAAGGAAAGTAAAAGAACAACCGGATGGGCATCGCTGGAGAGTCGAACACACGAACGGCCCATACTTACCACTTGAAGCTTGAATTGACGTATGCAATTTATACGTCCGCTCGCCGTGAAGGTCAATCAGCGTTTGTCCGTTCTGGCTCGCACCGCGAGGCGAGGGTCTCCGTCATTCAGAGCCAGTCCGTCCAGACAAGTGTCGTTGACCCGGCTGCCGACGGCACTCAGCCATGCGAAATGGCGCCGCGCCGGAACAGGGTCTCGTCATAACGACGGCCGCGAACTCCCGGACCAGACAATCCACGAGATGTTCTGGCGGCTTCAGCCGCTAGAACATCGAATTGTCGGGCGGGCATCCCACGATTCGCCTGTCGCCCCGCCCCCTTTAACCCATGTGCAAGCCGCCGTTAAGCGAGAAATCCGCTCCAGTCGCGAACGCCGCTTCGTTACTCGCGAGCCACGAGACGATTGATGCAATCTCCGAGGCTTCTCCGAGACGACGAATCGGAATGCTCTGGACGATTGCATCCAATACTTCGGGACGTACGGCACGAACCATGTCTGTTCCGATGTACCCGGGTGAAACCGTATTCACCGTGATGCCCTTTGTTGCCACTTCCTGAGCAAGTGACATCGTGAACCCGTGAATACCCGCCTTGGCAGTTGAGTAGTTGGTCTGGCCGAACTGCCCCTTCTGGCCGTTCACAGACGAGATGTTGATTATCCGGCCCCACTCCCTGCCGACCATCCCCTCAATAACCTGCTTGGTCACGTTAAAGAGGCTCGTCAGGTTCGTATCAATGACATCGTTCCAGCTCTCCCGCGACATTTTGCGAAACACGCCGTCCCGCGTAATGCCAGCATTGTTCACCAGCACGTCAATCTCACCGACCTCTTTCGTCACCTTCGCGAAGGCGGCCTCCGTCGATTCCCAGTCGCCGACGTTCCCCTCCGAGGCTGTGAAGGAGAATCCAAGCTCTGCCTGCTCGGCTAACCATCGTTCCCGTCGTGGCGAGTTCGGTCCGCATCCGGCCACGACGGTTAGCCCATCCTTGTAAAGCCGCTGACATATCGCTGTACCGATTCCACCCATACCTCCGGTTACGTAAGCGATTCGCTTTGACATGTTCTACCTCGGTTGTTGTTACGGTTGAGGACCAACATCTTTTGCCTGATAAGCCAACCAGCGTTGCCGACGCGCCCGGTTTATACGACTGTCGCCTTGATGACCAACGGTAATCAGGGCATAGTGGACGGCTGACGCGCAGCCGAGTCATCCGTTCCGTTGATGCTGTCTGCCATACCATTTTTTACGTGACCAACGTTTTTTCTTGCCGGCGGCAGCGTCGCCGCATCCCTGTACCCTTTCTCGTCTTGCTCCTTTCCTTCCGCGCAGTCAACGCCTCTGCTCAAACAGACTACGTTTCCATTTCAGCGCCGACTGGAGCACCGACACGAAGCCTGCGACCTTGTTTGCCGATGCGGACCGCGTCAGACGAGGCTCCTTTCAGCCGCGCATCCGATGGCATTCAAGCAGCTTTGGCCGTTGCACGCGCCTTACCCATCGATGGTTGAATTCCTCGCAGACTTTGGGCGCCGCGCTTCCGACCAGAATCAGGTCCGTGCGGCGCGCCGGATGTGGGCTCTGGCAGACGGCCATGCTCTATAAAGTCGTGAAGCACCTTGACTGCCTCCGGCTTGCCGCGCTGCTGCAGTTTCCCGAGAAGGGCATGCGCGAACGCCTTCACGTCATGATGTCTGTGACATGCCTCGAACTGGAGAAGAGTTTCCCTGACCGCTAGCAGCATGCTGTGCTCATAAAGCATGCTCGCGATATGCGAAGCGCCTCTCGCCAACTCCATGTCGCAACCATCCAGGCGCCGGACGTCATCCCACAACAGTTTTCGTTTAGCTGCCTTCACATCAATTCCCCGGTTTTGCGGCAAGTGCCTGCCGTTTCGAATTACAAACGCTCGCGGGCGCGTCGTCACGAGCGCCAGTCCCACCGAGTTGATAACGATGAACTGAATGCGCGGCCCTCTCCAGACTGCGCTGTCTCCACGAGTTGCGGATTAGGTGTACCGAGCCTGCCCAGTGCAAAGCCAGTGAACGTCGAGATTGAGGACGGCGGCGAGATGCGTACAAGCGTTCAGCGGCGGAACGGTGATTCCGCGTCGCCAATATTGCACGTCGTATTCACTCACGCCCAGCCACCTCGCTGCGCGCGCCGAGCTGATGTCGGCCCGTTTGAATGCCCTGTCGAGGCGTGCGGCCAAGGCCCGCCTGAGGCGGTCGTTCTCGACGCTACGCTCGAGGTGACCGATTTCCTGGGTATGTCGATTCATCATATTTAACGTCTCTCAGCTTATATTTCTTATGCAATTCGGCGGCCCGCAGCGTCGAATGAAGTTACGTGTTCGTCATGACAGCATTGTGACCTCATGCTGTGCCCCTACGTCAATTTGCAAGAACCCGAAATTGCGCGTTAGTTGTGAGAGCAACTATTCCTCCGCGTGCGCATTGGTGTCAAACGAAAAATAATTTTTGGGAAATCGTCGCACCGCATTTAACCCGTGCTTCGGTTTTTCGGTCGGCAACTGTGCCCAGCCACACAGACGATTTGAAGCCGTCATTATCCGGCAGTGTGAATGAAGGAACCTGCTCGAACTTCTCTAATGGTCCGCACACCCAAACAGGGTGTGGTCGATAACGTTTGCAGCCGGGCGGGCACCGTGGGGTTCACAAACACCGTTTCGCACTCCGGTCCATCCAGCTGCCGCGAATCCAATGTCCCCATCATCGGCGCGGCAATCGTCTGATGAAACGCTCACTTCTCTATCGAGTTGAGGCTAAGCCGGTCAGCAGGGTTTCCACTTACAGGTCGGCTGCACCCCACTGCCATCATGGTATTGCGTGCCACTCGGACGCGACGCGCGTCGCAACAGTGGTTGACATTGACACGACCCTCCCTAGAATAGTGACTCGCTGCGCCGCAACAAAACTTCCTGCGCGTACCCACCCCTCTATGGAGTTAGTGATGAACGGTCTTGTCCCGGAACAACTACTCGCTGCACAGAAAGCTGGCGTCGAATCGACATTTGGTTTCCTGACGAAAGCTTTCGAAGGCTTGGAAAAGCTTGTTGAGCTGAATGTACAAGTCGTCAAGGCGACCCTTGCCGAAAATCAGGAAATCGTTGCCAAGGCGTTTTCGTCCGGAGACCTGCCGGGGTTGTTCGCTCTGCAGACCAGCCAGGCACAACCTGTTGCAGAAAAAGTGCGGTCGTACTGGCAACACGTGTACGAAATCCTGTCCAGCACGCAAAGTCAATGTGCAGCCGCCGCTGAAACGCATTTCAAGCAGTTCCAGAACGAAGCACAAGGGTTCGTCGACAGCATCACGAAGAACGCACCGGCAGGAAGCGAAACCACCGTGGCCGCATGGAAGGCATTCGTCACGACGGCCAGCGAGACGTATGAAGCTGCCAAAAAAGCTACGAAGCAAGCGGTGGAGATTGCCGAAAGCAACGCTAACGTTGTCGCTGCGGGCGCGAACGGGACGGCTAAACGGGCCGTCGTTGCACGGGTCAAAGAGGCCGAGACCAAATCATCCGAGTGATGTTGGCGATGGCCTGAAGCTGTGTGAAGCGAGCCCTGCTCGCTTTTTTTATGTGAATTCCGACAGCTGCGGTCACCCTCGGCGGCCGACTCCGTGGCCATCCCGCGTTTCTTTGACGATATGGCGCACGTCTCGCGCCCGTCATCATTCCGCGGCCCGACCGATGTGAGCGATACTCTTCTAGGCGTACGGTCGGATGATTTATGATGAGACCGGTATCGACGCGAGTCCTTTCAGGGACGGCCCATCGACCAGGTCAAGAAAGAACCAATACCGCCATGGACAGCACCCTCACTGCAGAAGCCAGCGTTTCGTCAGACGGAAAACTTGTCGTTTTCGTCGTCTTTGCCCGTGGACGTGCGGTGCAATGTTCGATTACCCGAGACGTACTCGAACAGTATTTCTGGGCGCCCATCGGCGCAAACGATGCGCGTCTTCTAAAATCTTATACGGACGGACACAGGCGGATTGCAGCTGCTGTTGAGCGAAAGGTATTGAGAGTCCCGGGCGAGCCAATAAGGCTAAACGCTGCAGACTTTTCCCTTTGATGGACTCACGTGTCATGTCTCTCGCCGCGAGAGACAAGCCATCGCAATCGGGAGCGCTTTAATTGCCGTACGCCCGGTTGCGTGAAGACCCCGTCATCCCATGCGGGTATGGTCAATCAACGACGTGGCTCTGGGTTGCCTGCAACCAGGACGTCGAACGCTTCGCGTGCGTCTCGCAGTTCCTGCATGGCGGCGGCGAATCTCGCGAGCTCCAGTGTGGACGGTTGCCGACTTCCTTCCTCGCCAAAGCGCGCCTCGAGTGCTGTTGAAGCCGCGTATACCTCTCGCGCGGCACTGACGACGCGTTCAAGGGCCAGCGCCTCATGTGACAGAGTTTTTTCCTTTGCCATCGTTCTACCTTCAGCGCCAGTCGTTGGCGCGCACGTATAGTGGTAGACAACGGAAGTATGCATCGGTTCGAGTGTTCAACGCTGAGAGTGTTCCTGCGTGCAGTCGACCAAGTGTGGACTAGCGGTGACTATTGAGCGGTTTTCAGCACGCTTTGCCGCGCAGCTTGGAGCATGCGCCCAGCGCACGGATGCGTGCGATAGCGGCTGCCCTGACGGCGAGGACTGCTCTGCGCAGCGTCGTGAATGCTGGTCAGTTTCGCGCCGACGCTTACAAACGGCACATAGCTGAAAAAGAATGGTCCGCTTCGGCGCACCATTCTTTGCGCGACAGCGAGTGCGCTTAGGTGTCAGATTGGTTGAATGTTGGTCGCCTGCTTACCCTTCGGTCCTTGCTTGACCTCGAAGCTCACCTTTTGCCCCTCCTGAAGAGATTTGAAGCCCTCCGCCTTCACTTCCGAAAAATGAGCAACAGGTCTTCGCCGCCATCGTCCGGCGTAATGAAGCCAAAGCCCTTCGCATCCTGGAATAGTCCAGTGGCTATACGTGTCGGCGTACGACGCCGCGTTTGGGCACGCGCCCGTAACGAGAGGTATGGCGACATCACATACTTTCACTTCCTGGCCATGCAATCAAAGGAATACTGTCCTACCTCCCTGTCGCCCTCATGTAACGTCAGGTCAATTTCGCATGTCCCCCCGGCTTGGGGCGTCACCTGAACCGACGATACGGCTTTGGGCTGGCCGTGCGACACGGTTAACGTGCCCCCTTGCGAAATGCTCGAACTGCCGCTCTTGCCAGTGTTGACCACGTTCAGTTGATACTGGAGCCGCACGTCTCGCGCGGACTTCACGTAGGGCACTACCAGGACCTGGCTCTGATTCGGGCTTACATCGAACCAGACGTTCAGGTTGACGTCAGCTGTCACCATGACTCACCTCACAAGCCATGCCACAAACAATCAGAAAGGCAGGTTGCTCTGGAATTGTCTGCTTGAGGCGTCTATTCAACAGCGAACACCGGGTACAGTGACCACGCCCGCTTCTTCGATATACATGTGGTCAAACGATAGCGCCATGCCGAATATTGAAGCTGGCCGTTGGCCGCTGGCTCCCCAAAACTCAACCCGTCCGCCCTGGCCGACGACAATGACTTCGACGGCACCCCCTTCAAGATAAGCATTGACCCTACGGCCGATGTCCCGCGCTCTGTCACTATCGAGAAGCACCTCAACACAAAGGTCAGGTACGAACGGCACTGGGTCGTCGCGGTCGAAGCTTTCCCACTTTTCGCACGGCATCCAGACAACGTCGGGGATTCTGATACCAGATGAGGAGGTGATGACAGCCATCTACATTCCGGCAAGGTGACCGAGTTGCTCGGTCAGATGACAGAAAATATCGGTAAGTACTATCTGACGCCTCGCCGAGGGGCGCGAGTTCACCACCGCTCCACCGTACTGGTCCAACTCGTACGGCTTCCGCTGACCAAATTCCGCCCCTGTGGCCAGGTGACGCCACGCGGCAAGCAATCCATCGCGGTCCAGAAGAGCGGGCACGTCCATAAGCTTCTCGCTCGGAGGTTAATTAAGCGTATACCCTCTCGCCACGATTTAACAATTATGTATGGGTGCAGTGCACAACTGGCGCGACTTGCAGGGGGACGTGCCTGCTCGTGCATGGTTGCGGCGAGCCAATCTCTTGTCGGCGATGCCCGCGAATCTGCTGGTGTTTGCGAACGAGTCCAGTCGGGCGTGAGGAGTCTTTGAAGCCTGGATGCCAGATTCGGACGTTCACCGAATGGCGCCTAATCGACGCGCAACAACGACATCTGATTCTCGAGCAACGCGCGAAGCTCACCCAGGTCTGGTCGTGTTCCCCAGTTGCGAGCGCCAGCGACTGACGCGATGGTCATCCATGAATTGGGGGGAAACCATTCGCGCAGACGAACTCCCTCGTGGAGGATGCGAAGACGGCCGGTTTGCTCGCAGTACTCTGCGCACATCTCCGCGTCTCCGAATTGTGCAGTCACTGAAGGCTGTGGCATTTTTGCATTGAATCCTCCCGTGGTGGGGTAGCCCCTGCGTCGGCGCGTGCCATGACCGGAGACCTAGACTGCGGCGTCGACTTGCAGCAATGCCCGCCGTTGCACCTGCTTTGACATTCCCTACCGGAACATGGTCAATCGTCACGCAAGTTCAGCCTTAACGGCCCGGGAAGGAAGTCTAGGGAGGTCTCGCATTTACAGGGGAAACGGCGTGAGAGTTTGGTAACGCGGAGTTACCGTGCCCACAATATCCTTATTGCTCTGCAATCCGAATCACACCGTTGTAGACGATAGGCGCCGGACTACACACGGGCTAGAATGGAAACCAGCGCCAAGTGACCGGAGAATCGTATATGTCTTGGGCGCTGTTGGGAAAAGCCGTTAGTCTTCAGGCGCCTGGTGGTTCAGGCGGCGACAGAGATGTGTGAGGCTCACCTACGTGCTTCGCCTCAGTCGGTTTGAACACCTTGGCGATACAGGTGTCGATGAATGTGCGGAAAGCGCCGTGGCGAGGCTCTGCAAGAAGGCCGGCCACAACACGCAGCACCTCGGGGTTGTGGACCATGCCCATGTGACTTACGTTGTCGACCTCGATATTGCGATGATGCGCGGATTCGGTGCCGATACATCCCTGCCATCCCACGATGCCGTCGGATGGCGAGTACACCGATGTGCAGGGCACCGCAGGGTCGATGCTTAACTGCTTGAGTAGCGCTTCATCCACCGGCGACACGCCCCCGTTCAACAGGGTAAAGAGCCATCCGGCATGGGTCGAGTTTGGCTGGTCCGCAAACGGCGTCGCGAGGGTGATGACCTGTCGTACCAGTTCCGGGTGCTTCTTGGCCAGCTCACGGGCGTACACCCCACCGAGACTCCATCCAATCAACGAAACGGGATGTCCGCTGCGTGCATATATCCGCTTCAGATGGTCGCCCAATAACAAAAGCAACTCTTCGAAATCGGCGTTGGGCCACTGGTTGATGCCCTGTTCCCAGTCGTGAACGTCGTAGTCCAGCGCCTGCAACCGCTCACGCAGGCCGGCAGTCGCCGCCCCACTGGCACCCAGACCCGGGAACACGAGCACCGGATGGCCGTCACCGCGCGGCAGAGGCTCGACCAGAGGAGCATGGCCCGCGACATAGTCTGATATTGCCCGAAGGGGTTCCAGGGCAAGAAGCACCGCCGGGGGCGGCTTACGTTCCAAGGTATCCATCACATCTCCAAAGGCGCACCGAGGTGCGGTTCACCCAGTATGGGCTTAACTTGCTGCATCGCAACAAATTCTTGCCGCAACGTGGCCAATTTGCAGGAAAATGTGCAAACAGGCTTGGGGGTTTACCGCTCGAGGCAACATGAATCGCTCGCGTTACCGAAGAGCGCCAATATTCACGAGGCGCTCCTGGAATCGCAGTCTCTTGACGGCACCAATCGCGCCGCGCAAAAAAAAAGCGAACCGAAGTCCGCATTCAAAATTGCCAGGGCGCTGCCGCCCCGCCAATAATCGTTACTTCGCAGCAGCGACTAGGTTATGCCGCTTCCTTCGTGGCCTTGTTAGCCGGTTCGGAGGCCGCGCTGGCCGTCGCAATGGCCGATTTCCATGCAGTTACGGCAGTCTCACTACCGAGCGGCGCGTGCTTCGCGAGGTTCTCGACTAGCCCTTGTGCGTCACGCTGATACTGTTGGAACTGCGCCTGCGTGGCCGAGGAGAGTTCGCCCTGCATGGCCGACAGGATTTCATAGACGTGACGACTGTACGACGCCACCTTTTCGGCTGCAGGCTGCACGAGGCTCGTCGACAGCGCAAATAATTCTTCCGGCTTGGCCGACACCGCCTTGGTCATGATTTCCTGATTCTCGGCGAGGGTCGCTTTGACGACTTGCAAATTAAGCGCAACCAGCTTTTCGATGCCGTCGAAGGCCTTGGTCGCAAAAGCGAACACCTGTTGTACACCGGCGCTCTGCGCGTTGACTAATTGTTGGGGGATAAGAGTGCTCATCACTGCTCCAGATAGGGTGAGGCGGCGAGTGCGAGAGAACTCTGCATCAAAACACAAACCACGCGCCGCGAGGGCTAATTGCTGCAATGCAACAAAATTCATTGTACAAGCGATTTTTCGGAAGTCAATCGTTTCTTCGCGGGTGTCGGCGCAAAGGCCGTCAGCGCCAAGTTGGGATGCGTTCCTCCGTCGCGTCGTCCTCTCAAGTTCCCGCCGCGAAGACGGCTCGGAACGACTAAACCTGGTTACCGTACGACGCGAGCTGCCTCAGTTCGCGCCAGGGCCACCGCGGAAACTCGTCTTCCACGCATGCAGAAATGGCCGGTCTGTAGGAGACGCCGAGCTCCGCGAGCGCCACCGAGTGGCGGGTCAATGGGTCCATGCGCGACCGGCATTTTTGCCGTGGCTGCGATGGCACGTTTGTAGGAGAAGCTATTCGCTGAAGTGATTGGCTGAAGCCTCGCAATACGGAGAAGAAGAGGTGCGATTGGTTGGCTGCGGCCTGCTGTTGCTGGCGTGCATATCGACCGCGTTTGCGGGTGAGGGCTATATCGAAGTCTGTAATCCGCCCGAAGCTCCAGGCGGGACGCATCAAGGCAAGAGTGCTTCGAAACCATCACAACCGCTGCGTCGTCCTTCGCATGGAATGACCAGCGTTGCACGACGGCCCACAAGCCTCACGCGAACGAGGGGTTCCACGTCTGGGACTCACGACGAGATGAGTGACGTACACCATCGCGTTCACGAGGAACGTCCGTATCGGCAATGGCGTGATGACGGCAGCAGCGTATGCTACAGGGAGTGTTCAGGAGACGACCATGAGCCTTGCCGGCAAGACCATATTCATGTCTGGTGGCAGTCGCGGCATCGGACTCGCCATTGCACTCAGAGCCGCACGTGACGGCGCCAACATCGTGATTGCGGCGAAGACCGGCGACCCGGACCCGCGTCTCGAGGGCACAATTTATACAGCGGCGGCGGCTGTTGAAGCCGCTGGCGGCAAGGCGCTCCCGCTTGTCGTGGACATTCGCGACGAGGAACGCGTGAAAGCCGCAGTTGCAGAGACCGTCGGGTTATTCGGTGGCATCGATATCCTCGTGAACAATGCCAGCGCCATTCGATTGACTGGCACACTTGACACACCTGTCAAACGGTATGACCTGATGCATGGAGTCAATGGCAGAGGCACGTTCGTATGCGCACAGGCCTGCCTGCCTCACCTCCTCAATTCGTCGAACCCGCACATCCTCACACTGTCGCCGCCATTGGTCAGCGACGCGAAGTGGTTTAAAGATTTTCCGGCATACACCATCGCAAAATACACGATGAGCCTGTTCACGCTGGCGCTTGCTGGCGAGTTCAAGGACCGCGGTGTCGCGGTCAATTCACTATGGCCCAGAACTGCCATCGCAACTGATGCCGTGCGAAACGAGATTGGCGGCGCGGACATGATTGCGGCATGTCGCAAGCCGGAAATAGTCGCCGACGCGGCCCACTTTATCCTGACGCGCCTCGCTAAAGAGTGTTCGGGAAATTTTTTCCTCGACGACGAAGTCCTGCTGGCGGCGGGCGTGCGGAACTTTGCACAGTACGACATGCAGACTGGAACGGCATTGCAAGCAGATTTCTTTGTAGAAGCGTTGCCGGGCATGCTACCGGCGGACAATATGGCGAAGCGAGCCAAGGCACAGTGAGATTTGCCGACCACACTGTAGCTCTTACGTGCTATCGCCTGTCACCCGGTATCGCTAACCCAGCGTTGCCAGCAGCTTGATGAAGTTGCGCTTGGCGCGATACATCTGGCGAACGGTCTCGAGCTCATCAACGAACTGTGAGTGCTCCTTCAGCTCTGCCCGCAACTTCCCTATGGTGCGCACGATGCCGAACGCTTCGTCATATCGGGCGTTTCGTGTTCCGCTCTCGGCCGCAATCGGCAGCAGTCGGTGATACAGCGCAATGACGTCGTGCGGATGCGTCTTACCGCGCACGGCCGCCATCGTTGCCCACATGTTTATCGCCACGGGACCTCCGCAGAACGCTTCCCATGCGGTCTCGCTTTCGCACTCGGCAAGAAAAACTTTGACCAGTTCGGTGCGACTCGGCGTTTGCCAGTGGCTGCGCTTCGCTTTGGTCGGCGCCTCTTCAGTGCGGACAAGCGCCCACAGATGGTTAAGTGCGCGCTCGCGCGTTGTATCGTACCGACCGGTTGCCGTGGCGACATCCAGTAGCGCCGTGAACGCTTCGGCAACGGGGCGTGACTCGAAGCGCCGCCAGGCGAATGCATCGGCCTTCTCAAACTCCTCCCGCCGCAAGTACTCAGTTATGCAGAAGTCAAGCAGACGCACATCGGTATTTTTCCCGGATTCTGCAAGTGGCGCGAACGTCGTGATTGGCGCGGGTATTGAAACGACATCGGACAGCGCCGCATCCGAAAAATTCAACCTCTGAGTATCTTTGAATGAAAGCTAGCTTGATAAGAACCGCCTTGATTGCAACAACGCTAGTCTTCGCAACGGCAGGCACGGCAAACGCCGCAGGTTGCCTCAAGGGCGCGGTGGTGGGTGGGGTCGCCGGGCATTACGCGGGGCACCACGCCGTCGTTGGTGCGGTCGGTGGCTGCATGGTCGGCAGACACCTTGCGAAGCAGCACGCTCAAGAGCAGGCTCAACAGCAAGCAGCCCAACGTCAAGCAGCGCAGGCGCAATAAAACGTCGTCGGCTTGGTGTACCCGGTGGAACCAGAAAATCGCTGGTCCACCGGGCACCTGAAAGTTACGTTCAGGTTGTCAACTCGGCGCCAGGCTCAACTGTTGCCACCGGAACCGTCACGGCCACGCTCTTCCGTGGTGCCGTCTTCGCGGGCGCTTTCTTAACCGAAGCCGTCGCGACCTTCTTCGCAGGCGCTTTCTTAGCCGGTTCCTTCGCGTTCACCGCCTTCTTTGCAGCAGTTTTCTTCACCGCAACCTTCTTCGACGGTGCGGACTTTGTCGCTGCGACCTTCTTGGTCGTAGTGTTCGGTTTGCTCGCGGCACCCGCATCCGCCGCCGCGCTGGCGCCATCAATCAAAAAACTCGTCCTGTCCTTGGCACCAGCCAGCCACGCTGGAGCCGGACCGCGTCCGCTCCAAGTCGCGCTGGATTTCGGGTCGCGATACTTAGCCGGCTGCGGACCTTTTCGCTGTCCATTGCCAGAAGTTGCACCGACCGTCTTCGAAGCTGCTTTGACCGCGGTCTTGGCCTTGCTCGCTGCGCCGACCGGCGCCGCAACAAGGGCTTCATCGCCCCCTGCAATCAAAAATTTGTTGCGGTCTTTGGCTTCAGCAATCCACGCCGGCGCGCGGCCGCGTCCACTCCACGTCGCGCCCGACTTTGGGTCCTGGTACATCGCCGGCTGCGGCCCACGGACATAGTTGCCAGCAGCCTTCGCTTTGCTGACAGAAGCCGGTTTCGTTGTCGCCGTACTTCCATCAACCAAGAATTTGTCTCGGTTCTTCGCGGCGGCAATCCAACCTGGTGCCCGGCCGTGTCCGGTCCAGGTTGCACCACTCTTCGGGTCGCGATACTTGACCGCAGCAACACTGCCTTTGCTCATGGTCTTAACAACTGCCTTCGCGGCGCGCCGCTTGCCGTCAGAGTGCGCCTCAATGTCGGCAGTGGTCAGGCCGCGCTTCGCCATCAACTCGCGAATCTTTTCGATGACGCCCGACGATTGCTTTGCAATCAGCGCATCCGCCTGCGCTTGCAGTTTTTTCATCTTCGCCTGGACTGCTTCCAAAGTTGTTGCCATCAGGTGGCCTCCTCATAAATGTGGTACCAATATGCCACGGTCGCGCTAGAAAAGGCTAGTGCATTGACTAAAGCGGCGTATCACCAAAAATCACAACACTGCGTCGCCGCGCTCCATGCCCTTCAATGCGGTCCGCTCAAGGCTTGTCCTTGCCGCGAACATTACTTGGTGGTTCCCCGGTGCTTGCGTATCATCCAGGCCTCCTTCCGGTTGCTCAAGCCAGTCTAGCGCAAGTGAGGCGTTCCGCGACGTGGCGCTGAAATGCAAAGTGCCTGAGAGAGCAGGCGCCTTGGTTCGTCGGGGTGCGTCAGTAAGTCAGTACGCAACAATCACGACGACGCTGCAGCCTATGCCACGACCACCGATGTTCGCCCGGCCACTCACTATGCCGCAAGTCGATGCTCATAGTACGGCCGGTCTCTGTCATCAAGTATCGCGTACATTGCCTTCAGGTTTGAACTGTGCAATGTGGGTGTCCATGTTGGGCCATGGCCCCAAATTCTCAGGACACTTGCTGGCCGAGAAGGCGAGATAAAGCGACGGTTGCACGCTTGAGCAATTCTCCGAACTCCTCGACCCGCTGCTCGGTGACCCGGACGCTCGGACCAAAGATGCATAGCGACCCTGCGACCTGATTGGCCCCGTTGAAGAAAGGTGCCGCCACGGCGACAGCGCCATCAATCAATTCGTGGTGACTTGTACCAAACCCTTTTGAACGGATTTGTTCGATGTCTTGAATCAACGCCGACACATCCTGGGTAGGGTCGACGAGATAACGCGTTAATTCGTCTGGTGTCAGTCGCATCTGCGAAAGAATGGTGCGGCCGCTAGCGCCGCGCACAAGCTTTTCGCGGTAGCCGACACCGCGTCGAAAACTAAGCGGCTGATGACTCTCCAGTTCTGCCACGCAAAGTCGATACGTGTCATCTGGAACAAACAGAGCCACGGTCTCGGACGTCGCCTCCCATAGGTTGCGCAGCACCGGCTGCGCCAGCTCGGCGATTCTGTGTTCGCTCAGCCAGACGTGGGCTAATTGAGCCACCGAACTTCCCAGGTGGAACCGCTGCGGTTCACCTGACGATGCGAGGAACCCGGCCTGCTCCAATGTGTTTAGCAGCCGATACAACGTCGGACGGCTGAGGTTCACTCGCCCAAGCAACTCAGCGACGGTCAGAGATTCATCTCCTGGCCTGAACGCCAAAAGTATTTCCAAAGCTCGCTCAACCGCACGAACGCTCTCGTGCCCCTTTTTTTCTTCCATGTTCCGCTGTCCCCTTGGGCGATGCCGTCTGCGCCATTGTAGAGAAACTACCTAGTCGGCGATGCTTGACTTCAAATCTCGTGTCCGTAGAATGAGAACATAATCTCATCAGACGGACAACCCCACATACGATTTGGAGTTTGAGCATGGACAAGAACATGTCGGAAACGCTTGTGCGCACTGATCCCGGCACAGCAATGGGTAACCTGATGCGGCGCTACTGGGTGCCGATTCTGCTGGTAAGCGAAATTGCGGAGCCAGACTGCCCGCCGGTGCGCGTGCAAATCCTTGGAGAAAAGTTGCTGGCGTTTCGGGATTCCGACGGCAATGCGGCGCTGATCGACGAGTTCTGTTCGCATCGCGGTGTGTCCCTCTATTTCGGACGCAACGAGGAGAACGGCATCCGCTGCTCGTATCACGGCCTCAAATTCGACCGAAATGGAAACTGCGTCGAGGTGCCGTCCGCGCCGCAAGCGTGCAAACACATGAGCATCACGGCATACCCGTGTATCGAGCGCGCCGGCATTGTCTGGGCTTACATGGGCCCTAAAGACAAGCAACCGGCACCGCCGGACCTCGAATGGTGCAACCTGCCGGCGGACCACGTATTCGTTTCCAAACGTCTGCAAGAGTCCAACTATCTGCAGGCCATGGAAGGCGGCATCGACACGAGCCACGTCTCGTACGTGCACCGCTACGAAGTCGACGAAGACCCGATGCACCAAGGCACCAAAGCGCTCGAGTACATCAAGGCGGATGGCAACGTCATCTTCGAAATCGAGAAGCAGCCGTTCGGCCTCACGCTCTTCGGGCGTCGCAATGGCGAGCCCGATTCTTACTACTGGCGAATCACGCAGTACCTCTTCCCGTGGTACACGCTCATTCCGCCATTTGGCGACCACTCACTAGCAGGTCACGTCTGGGTGCCGATTGACGACCACACCTGCTGGGCGTGGAGTATCAACTTCCGTCCGGACCGTCCGTTGTCCGAGGAAGAGATGAGCGACCTGACCGCAGGTAAGGGCATTCACTGCGAATACGAGCCGGGCACGTTCCGTCCGAGGGCGAACAAGAACAACGACTATCTGATTGACCGTCAGGCCCAAAAGGACAAGCGCGCATATTCAGGCGTCTTCGGCTTCGCGATGCAGGACGCGTCGCTGCAGGAAAGCATGGGCCCCATTCAGGACCACAGCAAAGAGAAGCTGTTGCCGACGGACCGCGCCATCGTAATGGCTCGACGCATGCTCTATGAAGCAGCTACCGCTTTGCAGGTTGACACCGACCCGCCCGCAATCGATGCAGACCAGCAGCGCGTGCGCGCGGCCGGCGCCTTGCTCCCGCGCGACCAGAAACCGCAAGAGTGGGCTGTCATCCATCTCTCGGATGGCAAGGGCCAGCCGATTTACTCCATCTAAACGAGCTCATCGCTCATTACTCAACTCTGCATAAGGAGGCCGGCACCGCGCCGGCGTGAGATGCAAGGTTCAAGACTAAGAGACAGGGTCGCTCTGATTACGGGCGGCGGAGGCGGCATTGGTGCTTCTACCGCGCGTGTGTTCTGTGACGAAGGCGCTGCAGTCGTCCTCGTCGACGCAAATCCACAAGCGCTCGCGAACGTCGCAGACGACTTGCTCAGCCGGAATGCCGCAGCAAGGATTCAAACGTATGTCGCTGACGTGGCGAACGCCGACCAAGCTGTTGCAGCCGTCGAGATTGCCGAACGTGTGTTCGGCCAGCTTGACGTGCTCGTCAACAATGCCGCGATGCGTAACTACAGCGCGCTCGCCGACGCGACACCGGAAGAATGGCAAAGCATGGTGTCAGTGAATCTGGTGGGAACCTCGAACTACTGCAGGGCTGCTTTGCCGTTGTTGCGTGCGGCGGGTTCGGCGAGCATCGTCAACGTATCGTCCTGCTACGCGGTCACCGGCCGCAAGGGCATGGGCCTCTACGATGCAACTAAGGCCGGCATGCTCGCTATGACTCGCACACTTGCCTTCGAAGAGGCTGCACACGGTGTGCGTGCCAACGCAATATGCCCAGGCTCGACGCTGACTGATTTTCACGTCAATCGGGCGCAGGCTGCTGGAAAGAGTGTAGAGATGCTCAAAACACAAAGGCAAGACACGTCGTTGTTAGAACGTTGGGCGTCTCCTGAGGAGGTCGCATGGCCGATTCTATGGCTTGCGAGCGATGAAGCATCGTTTATCACCGGCACCACGCTGATGGTCGACGGCGGCTTGTCGATTATGTGACGGTGGTGGCCATGAAGAATTCCACGATGATGGTGCGAGTTGCGCGGCGCAATATCGAGGCTGACGGCATCGTCAGTTTTGAATTCGCAAGTTTAGACGGTCGGGATTTGCCGGCGTTCGATGCTGGCTCACACATCGATGTCCACTTGCCAACGGGGCATGTGCGGCAGTATTCGCTTTGCAGCGCGCCCCACGAGCGCTCGCGTTATCAAATTGCCGTGTTACGCGAAGAGCACTCGCGAGGTGGTTCGGCAGGTATGCACGACGCAGTTAAAGAAGGGGACGAACTGAGCGTCAGTATGCCTCGCAATCACTTCGCGCTCGCGTCCATTCCTGCGAAGCACCTGATGTTGGCCGGGGGCATTGGGCTCACTCCGTTGCTTTGCATGGCACAGCACCTCGACCGTATCGGTAAAGATTTCGAGCTGCACTACTGTGCACGCTCGCGTTCGCGTGCGGCTTTCCTCGAGCGGCTCGCGGACGCGTCTTGGGCTGAGCGCGTTCACTATCACTTCGACGATGAGGATGAGCACCAACGGCTTCGTCTTGATGCGCTACTCAAGGACGCAACCCCGGACACGCATCTCTATGTCTGCGGGCCGCAAGGCTTCATGAACGCGGTGCTTGATGCGGCGCGTGCGAGCGGGTGGCCAGAGAGTCGAATGCACTACGAGTTCTTCTCGGCTCCCACCGTCGACACGTCGGCCGATGGCAGCTTTGAAGTGAGCCTTGCACGCACTGGAAAGACGGTGACCATCCCCGCAGACCGCACGGTGACGCAGGCGCTCGCGGACGCTGGAGTTGACGTACCCGTTTCGTGCGAGCAGGGCATTTGTGGAACCTGCCTTACCCGCGTTCTCGACGGCGAGCCGGAACATCGAGACCTGTTTCTATCTCCGGAAGAGCAGTCGCGAAACGACCAGTTTCTACCGTGCTGCTCGCGCTCGAAGTCCAGGAGACTTGTGCTGGACCTGTAACGCTGCAACCCCGCAACACACGCCCGGCGCGCCTTAAGTGCCGGATGTCAAAACGGAAGAAGAATACGGGCGGCGTATGCACGCCCTGCATGGAGGAGTCGTGGGAAAAAACCTAACGTCATCGAGTGACGCATCGGGCGCGGACTGGGCCGCGTCAAGCGTCGGTGAAACGGCGGCGAGCCCCTACCGCTGGGTTGCTCTGTTTATCGTGTGGGCAGCATTTCTTCTCAGCTACGTCGACCGCGTCGCATGGAGCACGGTCGCAGCGCCTGTTGGCGCATCGCTCGGTATCAAGGTGTCGCTCCTTGGTGCCTTTGTTACGGCGTTCTATGCCGGATACGTGGTTGCAAACATCATCGGAGGCATGCTGACCGATCTTCTCGGCGGTCGGGCCATGATGACGCTCGCCCTGCTTCCGCTGGGTGTCTTCACGTTCTTCTTTGGTGAGACGACCTCGTTGACGGTGGGCATTCTGATTCAACTGGCAATGGGCTTTGCAGCCGGAGCTGACTATTCGGCCGGGATGAAGGTGATTCCTGCGTGGTTCACGCGAGACCGCGGTCGAGCCATGGGCATTTACACCACGGCAACATCGCTCGCCGTGGTCCTCGCCAATGCAATCGTGCCCACTATTTCCGCGCAGTACGGCTGGGCCAGCGCGTTTCGCATGCTCGGCATTGCCACGTTCGCCTGGGGCATCATTTCCCTTCTGTTTCTCAAGAATCGCCCGGTTGGCGAACGAGCTCCGGCTCGCAACAGTGCGAAAGAGATGCTTAGTCTCTTGCGCAATCGCAATCTGATATTTCTTTCCATCGCTGGTTGCGGCGGTCTCTGGGCGACTGTTGGCTTCGGCGCATGGGGAAATGCGCTGATGACGCGGCAATACGGCCTTTCTCCCGTCTTGGCTGGGTCGATTATCGCGTCTTTCGGCATCGGCGCGGTCATTGCGAAACCCACGCTCGGTTGGATTTCCGACCTGCCGGGAATCTCGCGTCGGCTCATGTCCATTTTGGTTCTGGTCGCGTTTGCCATCACTCTTGTGGTGTTCGGCATGTGCTCGACTGTCGCGCAGTTTTATATCGTCGCTCCGGTTCTTGGCGCGTTCTCATATGGTTACCTGCCGGTGCTTATGGCACAGGTGAGCGACGCATCCGGAAAACGTCTGGCTGGAGCGAGCGCTGGTTGGACGAACGCCATTTGGCAAATGGGCAGCGCTGTGTCTCCTCTGGCTGTCGGACGCGTCTATGGCGGGACGCATTCAATCGTGCTTGCCGTTCTTACGCTTGCCATCGGGCCGGTCATCGGTCTTGTAGCGATGCTGTTCGTGAGCAAACGCATCGCACAGGTTTAATTCGGTCCGCGCGATTGGATGCAAATAGAAAAATCGATGTGTCGCTTTAGTACTTCATTAGTATACCTACTCACAATAAGGAGACTAGCTTGAAATCGAATCACGGTACGCGACTTTTGAGGACAGTTCTCGCAGCTACGATATGTTCGTCTGCAACTATTGCAGCTCACGCTCAGTCCTCGGTAACGCTTTACGGTATTCTTGACTCTGGCGTCGAGTACGTCACCCATGCAGCCAAGCAAGGCTCCGGTAACCTGTTTCGTGTTAACACCGGCAATCGCATCAATTCTCGTTGGGGTTTCACTGGCAAGGAAGACCTTGGGGCAGGTCTGCGCTCGATATTCACGCTCGAATCGGGCTTCGCAACGAATAATGGTACTTTGCAGCAGGGAGGACGGTTGTTCGGCCGCCAGGCGTTCGTTGGCCTGGAGAGCGATAAGTTCGGTGCGGTGATGGCTGGCCGGCAGATGACGCCTATGTACCGCTTCTTCCTGGCGCTCGACCCTCTCAACTACTCCAGCTATGGCTTGTCGGCCCAGGATGCGCAGTTTGTTGGACGGGCCGATAACGCGCTCGAGTATCTGGGGCACGCCGGTCCGTTCGAGCTGAACGCGCTCTACAGTTTTGGCTACGATTCGACGATTGCGAATGGTGCCCAGGTGCCGGGAGAGTTCCGCGTTGGCAAGCAATTTGATATTGGTGGCCGGTATCGCCAGGGTCCATTTAACCTGACCTTCGTTTATGAGCAACGCCAAGGGACGAGTGTTGCCTCGTCCGGCGACAGCGAGCGGCGCTATCTCGCGGGCGGTTCGTGGACTATCGGCAATGCGACCCTGTACGCTGGTTACGAACTCCTTCTGAACGACATTGCCGCTACGTTCGCGGCGTCACCGCCGCAGACCATGGCATTTGGAGGCCTTCGCTATAAGATAACGCCGGCGTTTCAAGTTTCGGCGGGGTCGTACTATCATGCATTTCGGACGGTTTCGGCGCATGCCATCAGCTCAGGCGTCAACGCAGACTACCTGTTATCCAAGCGCACCACGCTGTACGCGGATGCCACGTACGTCATCAACAGCGCGAAGTCTGCCTTGAGTGCGACAGGGTCGACCACCCCAGTCGCGACCGGCGCCAACCAACTCGCGGTGGTAGTCGGAATCGCGCATGCTTTCTGAGTTGTGTGGGGCCAGCAGGACTACGCGGGCTGCGCATGAGGGCCGGTGTCGCTGGCGCGTGTCCGCAGCCTACGGGCAAGGTGGCGCTCACGTAGCCTTGGTGGGCGGTGCGACCGCCGCGGCGCTCCGCGTGGTTGTCGGCACTGTTCGCATCGTCAAGACGCAAGGAGCGCATTAGACGCGTTGCTGCTGACAGCTCGTGATGGAACACCTTAAGGTGCGTCGCTGTAGGAAAGACGTTCGACGAAAATTCCCTGTCACTCAATAGGACCCGGAGCCGTATCTTTGCATTAAGCAGCCAGCCGGTGCTCGTAGTAAGGACGGTCCCTGTCGTCAAGTATCGCATACAGTGCCGCCAAGTCCGACGCATCCGGACTCAGCCACGCATCGACGTTCTCTGGCTTTATTGGAATGATGCATCGGTTATGCCCCGCTGCCGCAACTTCCGGAGGCGGCTCATCTGTAATGGCAGCAAAGGACAACAAGTCAGGTTCACCCGGCGCGGACCAACGGGACCACAGGCATGCGATGAGCATGTCGTGCGCGGGAATAGGGTGAAACTCCAAAATGACATTTTCAGCTTTCTCGCCTTCAGCAAGCTCACGCCCTTCCATCTTGGCGCGGCCGACGTTTTCATAAAACGCGCTGGCTACAAGGATGCCGTGCGAGTAACCGAACAGAGGCTTCCAAAAACCTTCCAAGTTATCTATTCGGGCGTTGTAGGTTCCGGGGAATTTGACGTCATACGACGCCGGTTTGCCCGCAATGCGGCACTGATAGCGCATGGGCTTTATGACGCGCTGTCCGTTCTCCATTACCATCACTGGCGCGTAGTGCCCAGGGAAGATGCGCGAATCGGGGACCTTCGGCTCGGTCCGCTGTATGTCGTCAAGCTTGCCGCGGGCCCAGGCGATTTTGTCGGTGGCTATTCGCTGGCTTTCGGCGGCTGCTTTCGTCACCTTAGTCTGAAGTGAACGCTCGGCGTCCGCCAAGCGAGTGCGCTGCTTGAACAGGTCCTGCTCGAGCTTCGTCACCTGCTCCGCGTTAAACCGGTCGATGAGCGCCTTCACCTCGCGCTCGGCATCGGACTGAGGCTCCGAAAACGCGTCTTCCATAGCCTTCGGAATCTTCGCTTTGCTGCCCTCCGCTCGCTCGAAAAAGAGGCGCGCGAATTCCTTGAGGCTCATCGTCGCGCCAAACATCCGTACGAACTTGCGATAGTCAGCTTGAATCTGGGCCGAGTAGCACATGCGAACCTCCGGTTTGCAGCTCCATGATAATCCACCCTCGCGGGCCGTCGGCTCGACAACGAGTGACCGCAGTACGGCATCGTCTTTGAGTCGGCGAACCAGGATGTATTCGTATGTTGAGACGAATCGTGAAACGGCGACGCGTGCCCGGCGTCAGTCCCGAGCCCCGAATTCCGCAGTCAATGGAAGCTACGGCTCATTGATGGCAGCTCGCCGAGCAGATACGACATATCGATGAGGCGTTGCGCGACAAGGTGCCGTACTTCACCTTCACACTGCCATACGCCAAGCACTCCGAGTAGCGATACGCCAAGGACTTCCTTGCGCTGTTGTTCAAGCACTTTGGGCCAGACGATGACGTTGACGTTGCCGGTCTCGTCCTTGATGGTGATAAAAATGACGCCCTTTGCCGTCTCTGGCCGTCGACGCACGGTGACGATGCCGCAGCCGCGCGCGAGCCGACCGTTCCGATAGGTCTGCAACGGTGAGGCTGGCATAAGTTTGTTGGCAAGCAACTGCGGGCGCAGTAGTGCAAGGGGATGTCGCCCGAGTGTTAGCCAGTCGACCGATAGTCACCGATGAAATCTTCCGCTTCGGAGGGCGCACCCAGCTCTGGTGATTCTTCTTCAACCTTCGCAACCGAGAGCATGTCTTTGTCAGGCACGGAGGCAACCGACTGCCACAGTGCTTCGCGGCGCACGAAACCTACAGCTTCCAGGCCTACCGCACCCAGACTGCCTGCGGCGGCGGCACCTTCATTCTGGATGAAGGCTGGGGCCGCCGTCGCTTATGAACTGGGGAGAGCCGGGTCACTCTGCATGCGCCTTGGCTTCCTCAGGGCTTTCGTAGATATAAGACGCAACGCTTCGCTGTTGCAACGCATCCCCGAGCTTCATTCTGAGGAAGCTGCTGGTCGTATACCTGGTGACGCCGGAATAGAAGCGGTTCACCAAGTCCGCCACCATGTCTGAATACGCGTCGATAATTTCGGGACGGATGGAGAAGTTGTCGTAGTTGACTATGGCGTATGGCTTCACCCCAAGGCCCGACAAGTTTGACTCCACCTGTGACCGGATGGCCTCGACGTCATCCACGCTTCTAACCTCATGTCCCTCAAAGTTGATGAAGAACATATTCTTCGCGGAGTCGTAGCTGAATCGTTCGCTCAGCCGCAGGCTGAGCAGAACGGCCCGCAGGCCCATCGGCACGTCACGGAAGATGCGCGCGTCCATTACCCGAGGCGGCGTCTTGATGACCGGCGTGAAGCCCATCTGCGAAATGATGTCACCTTTGACGTCAATGCCCGGTGCAACCTCAACCAGCTCAACGCCGTCGCGAGTGAGATGGAACACGCAGCGCTCCGTTATATAGAGCACGGATTGGCCTCTACTTACTGCATACTCTCCGCTGAAGGTCCGGTGCTCAACGGAGTCGACGAACTTCTGACATGTACCCTCCCTGAGGATTTTCAACGTGCCGTTTTGAATGGCAATTTCCTGCTTCCCGGCGTTGAATGTGCCGACGAACACCACCTTCTTGGCGCTCTGGCTGATATTGATAAACCCTCCCGCGCCGGCCAGTTTGGGACCGAACTTGCTCACATTAAGATTGCCCTGCCTGTCTGCCTGGGCGAGACCAAGGAAAGCAATGTCCAGCCCTCCGCCGTCGTAGAAGTCGAACTGGTAGGGCTGGTCGATGATGGCGTGTGTGTTGGTTGCTGCGCCAAAGTTCAGTCCGCCTGCCGGAATGCCGCCGATAACGCCAGGCTCCGTTGTCATCGTAAAGAGGTCGATGACCTGTTCTTCGTTTGCAACGCTGGCGATTCCTTCGGGCATGCCGATACCCAAGTTCACGACGCCATTGGCCATCAGTTCGAACGCTGCGCGCCTCGCAATGACTTTGCGCTCACTCATGGGCATGGACGGGATGGAACTCGCTGCAACCCTCAATTCGCTCGAGTACGCCGGACTATATGGCTCGGCGAACGTCTGCCAATGGTTCTCAGTCTTCGCGACCACCACGCAATCGACCATGATTCCGGGAATCTTGACCTCCCGGGGACTCAAGCTGTTCGCGTCAGCCACACGTTCAACCTGCGCGATAACGATGCCTCCCGAGTTACGGGCCGCCATCGCAATGGATAGTGCCTCCAACGTCAGTGCCTCCTTTTCCATCGTGATGTTGCCGCTAGCATCGGCGGTCGTACCCCGGACAATTGCCACGTTTATCGGAAACGTCTTGTAAAACAGGTATTCGCTTCCGCCAACCGTTATCAGGCTTACCAGGTCTTCGGTCGTCCTTGCGTTCAACTTCCCTCCGCCGTGCCGCGGGTCGACGAACGTGCCCAGGCCAATGGTCGAAAGATGTCCAGGTTTGTGCGCCGCAATGTCCCGAAACAGGTGGGAAATCACCCCTTGCGGGAGGTTGTACGCTTCGATACGCCCTTCTATGGCCAACTGCTGCAAACCTGGAACAAGCCCCCAATGGCCGCCGACCACCCTGCGCACCAAACCGTCGTGGGCGAAATGGTTCAAACCTTTTGTCTTCCCATCACCCTGTCCGGCTGCGTAGACCAAGGTCAGGTCGAAAGCCGATGGAGCGCCGGCCACCTTGCTCTCAAGGAAGAGCTGCTCAAGTGCGACAGCCACTTCTTCCGCAAAGCCAATCCCCACAAAGCCGCTGGTGGCAACAGTGTCTCCGGGATGTATGAGCTGCACCGCTTCCCGGGCCGTCACAATTTTTCCGCGCTCGACACTTCGCGCGGACGCGGGGAACGGGTGTTGAAAACCTGCGCTCATGATGTCTCCGCTGTGCGCCTGAACATATCCGGCGCTGTCTGATTATTCGTCGAGCGCGGCGCGGCCCGGAAGATTCAGGGTCGAGCGCTTGCCCACGCGGTATTAGCCTAGCGCGAGACGAACACAAATGCTTGCTCCTTGACGACATTTTTCGGCCCGAACGCGGTGATGGTGCCGGAAGAACGAGCGAATGTTCAAGAGAGAGGAAGATGAACCACCGAAGCGGTCGGTGGCTACTCCTGTCGGACTCGACGGAATAAACGTGGGAGCCGCAACTACAATTCTGTTACGCGGGAGCGCACCGTGCGTGGTCACCGCCGTCTTCCCATTCGAGGAGGTTTCATGAACAACATACTGAATGATGACGGGCTCAATCTTTTGTTCCGTGAAGCACGCACGCATAGTGCGTGGCTGAACCAACCGGTCGCCGATGAAACGCTGCGGCAACTTTATGACCTCATGAAGTGGGCTCCCACCAGCGCCAACTGCAACCCCGCAAGAATCGTTTTCCTCCGCACGAAAGAGGCCAAGGAACGGCTGGTGCCAGCCCTCTCCCCGGGGAACGTAGACAAGGTGATAAGCGCCCCTGTGACGGCCATCATCGCTTACGACCTGAATTTTTACGAAAAGCTGCCCACGCTTTTTCCGCACAACCCCGGCATGCGCGACCACTTCGCCAGTGCGCCGGAACTGGTCGACACGACCGCGAGGCGCAATTCCGCTCTGCAAGGCGCCTATCTGATTCTCGCCGCTCGTGCCCTGGGGCTCGATTGCGGACCGATGTCCGGCTTCGATAACGCGAAGGTCGACGAGGAGTTTTTCGCAGCAGGGAAAAGCGACCGGGGCACCGACGAAGAGTTCTTCCCGGAAGGACACCTCAAATCGAACTTCTTGTGCAACTTGGGCTACGGCGATGCTTCTACTCTGCACCCGCGCGGCCCGCGCCTCGATTTCGACCAGGCGTGCACACTTTTATGACCCGGGACGCATCCGGAGGAACTTGCTCACGTCTGTGCGATTGTTGTTTCAACCCGGCGTACCTGACGCCGCTTACCTCACAAGGACCGCTTTCTAATCAGAGGAGCCAGGAAAAAAGCGGGGCCCATCGCCCCGCAAATCCTCCCCCTACCCGGAAAGACACGCCAGCACTATGCACCATTCCTCGCGATGGCATCGCAGTTGCGCTGCGGCTTTTTTAACGAGCGGCAGTGAAGTACGTGCCCGGCGATACGACTGCAAATTAACGGCGAGACCCGGAACGAAGTGATAGCGCATGCGCGCAGACCACGTGCACACACTGCAAGCGATATGTCCCTGTTGTTTTCTGCCCTCCGCTTCGCGCTCGTCGTCTATGTTGCGGCGGCGGTGGCTCTTTACGTTTTCCAGGACCGGCTGCTGCTCCCTCCGGTACCAAGCGTGACGGATATCCGGTCGGGACATCATGGGGACTATGAGGTCCAAGCGTGGTACCCCAGCGGCGGGTACTCAGGATATGTGGTCACCCCAGATGGCCGCAAACCGGTTGGAACGGTCCTCGTCTATCACGGTAACGCAGAGTCGGCGGAGAACAAGCAGTCACTTGCCGAAGTGTTTGTGCGTTTTGGATACCGGGCTGTCCTGGTCGAGTATCCCGGCCATGGCAGGAGACCGGGCGCGCGAACGATGAGAGCGGCGTTGGCAGCATCGCGAAGCGCGCTTTCCGACGCCAGTGCACAATGGACAGGACCAGTATTTTTGGCCGGCGAGTCGCTGGGTGCCGGCATGGCAGCACAAGTAGTCTCCGGCAACGAGTCAGCGGTCGCCGGTGTGCTGCTCACCACGTCTTGGGATTCGCTGGAAAGTGTTGCCTCGGAGAAGCTACGGCTGTTTCCAGTGCGATGGATGTTGCGTGACCCGTTCGATTCGGTCGACGCGCTGAAGCACTATGCAGGTCGGGTCGTCGTAGTCGGTTGCGAGCAAGATACACTCATCCCCGTTTGGCACGCCGAACGGCTTGCCCGCCTGCATCCTCATGCGCAGCTCCTGCTATTGCCCGGCGCCGGTCACAATGACTGGTTCAGCTCGATGACCATCGACCGCTGGCGAGAAGTTTTTCGCTGGCTGCAGGTGGCGCCAGCGCGATAACAAATCCGAACGTGTCAGGACAAATGGGTCTCTCGCCGAAGACGTCCATAGCCGCCGGATAAAGCTTACCGGTTAACGCGCGCGGTACGAGTGTGCGTGCGCGCGCGTCGGCTGAGGCCAGTTCACATCGGCGCGCCCGGCAGCAGGAACCGTAACCAGCGTGTCAGCACGAGGAAAGCTGAAAAGCGTAGATTGGAATATAGTCTTGCGGACTAGCGCGATACCGCCCATGCCGGTCCTGCATCGTGTGCCCGCATTCTGGGGACAGACACCATGAAATTCGCTGCAGCTACCATCGACATATAAACGAGCCAGGCAAATGAAGGGGAAACATCGCCTTGGGGCTGGTCGACTCGGGGTGTGCTCCGCCGTCTGGGCACAGGAGGTCCAACATGAAACTAGAGGCCGCCACGTTTGTGCGACTTCGCCGTCTAGCTCCGGTTCTCGATGACGTGCTCAACGCAGGAGAGGTGGAGCACGCAGACCAGGCGGTCGACCTCGCTTCACTTGCTCAGCTATGCTCACAGTTGTTCGATGCGTACCACTACGAACACCCGGGCGAGATTGCGCAAGCGCGCCTCGACGCCCTGGAGCCGCAATAACACACTCCCTCTGGACTAGTGGCGGCTGCAGGTATCGCCGGCACAATCGAAGGACCTATCGCCTTGACCTCAGAACATGACTGCACGTGCGTACAAGGCGACTTTCTGCAGACGCTTGTAAAGGACAAGACCACCGTAAACGTGTTCCTCGTGAACGGCATCAGACTGAGTGGTCAACTCGCCGGCTTTGACCAGTTTGCAGTTCTGCTGGAGTCTGGTCCAGGCGTGCAACTTGTTTTCAAACACGCCATTTCGACCGTGGTGCCCGTCAATGGCAGGGGCCCGGCACGCGACCCAACCGAGGCGCCGATGAGTCGCGACAAGCCGAACCACTTGCGAGCTCGCATCCGATGAAAACTGCCATGACATGCCATGGCCTACGCTTCATCTACGCATAGCCACGCGAGGTCCACGTGCAGAAGTTCAGACAGGCGCTCACAATCCGTACTCTTCGGAACGGTGACTCCGGCGCGCCAAAGGGCAACGTCGCGTTCTGGTACACCGAGCGACCTGGCCAACCGACCGGATGTAACCTTCGCTCGCTTGATGGTCATGTCCAGCCGTGCTGCGAATACCCGCCTGGAGCCCTTGTTTTTGAGAGTGTTCTCGAGGTGTGCATCCAAATTCAGACGACGATTCATGGCGTGCAAGGCTCCGTGTAACTCATCCCAACCAAACCCATGCGGCGCGTCGTCCCCGCTCCGCGTGCAGAGGTAACGCTTCAATTGGCGTCAATCGACACGAATGTCGTTTCCGCTATCTCGTTCAGGGCGAAAATCCGCCGGAAAACTTGCTCGAAGGCGCTCCTGTCCGGCGTCACTCGCTTTTGTCTCAAGGGGGTCCGGGAAGTTCCACTGGCAGAAAATGTGCGTCAGCACGGCGGCTTTCAGACACCGCGCTTCATCAATCGGTCATCGTTGCCGCACATGCTGAGCGTTGGACATACGTCTTCAGGAGGCGAACATGACTGATTTTCAAGGGCAAGCTGCTGTAGCCCAACAAGCAAACCTAGACTTCTTCTTTGGCCTGGCCAGCAAGATGCTCGAAGGCGGGGAAAGGCTCATCAAACTGAATCTGGATACGGCGAAAACGATGCTTGCCGACTGGTATCAACGCGTGCAAGACGGGCTGACAAGGAAGGACAGAGAAGACGTTCCCAGCTTACAAAGCGCGCTGGCGCTGCCCTCGGCGGAGAAGGTCCTGACGTACGAACGTCAGGTCGCGGAAATTACGTCGACCATGCAAACGCAGCTCGCCGAGGTTGTCGATGCCCGATACCAACATGCTAACCGCGAGGTGCAATGGTTCGTCGAGAATGTCGCACAAAACGCCCCGGTCAGCGCCGAAGCCGCAATCGCATTTCTGAAACAAGCTATTGCGCTTGCAAACACCTCCGATGAGAGCGCGCAAAAAACCGCGAAACAGACAGTCGCGTTTGCGCAGAGCGGCGTGAGCGTCGCAACGGAAACTGCTTCGGAGGCGGTCGAAGCAGCTGACCAGGCAGTCGAGAAAGCGGCAAAGACGGCGAAGCACTGAATTGAAAAGCAACCGAAACCGCGTGGTCGCACAGCGACGAAATTGCGCGCCTGGCTGCCCAAGCAATGTCACGCGCAGCGTGCGGATGCGCGCTCGGGGAAACTGCCGTCTTACGACTTTGCCGCACGGCCAGTCTTGACAGTTTTTACGGCTGAAATAGCTGCCAACAGGCGTTTGCTGGGAGCCGATTCGAGCAGCAGCAGGCCAGCCCTCAGGAGCTCGCTCTTCTTTACGGACACGCCCGCGTCCAGGCACGTCTGTTTGAGTGCCGCGATTTTCTCGTAGTCAGACTTCGGCATCGGGAAGCTGTCACGCACAACCTTTTCCTTCTTCGCGCGCTTCGGCTTCATGTCGCCAGACGGACTCGCAGCACCCGCCTCGGCTGCTGCTGCGCGCTTCCGATAGGCCGATTCAATTTGCATGCTCGTCAGCAACGGCATCTAATTGGCCTTCTGCAGGTACCGTTCCCATTTCGTTCAACGCCAGGAGCGCATCATGGCCCAGCCCAACGTTGAAGATGTCGTCAAGGCAATCGCCGCTGACACCAATACCTCTGTTGAGACCGTATCGAAGATGTACGCAGAGACATGGGCCGAATACAGCGACGGTGCGCGAATCCTGGATTACCTGACCGTCCTGGTCGCCAAACGCGTTCGTGAAAACCTGCGCGGCGTTCGGCAAGACATGCACTAGACGAGCGCCGCAAAATTCTTCAACTCACCTCGCCATGCCGAGCGTCGATGCCGTATGCCGGAAACCTGCTCGGGGTCCCGGCATTCCCGGCCCTGCCTGTCGTTGACGCAGACAACCCGGTTCGGCACCTTTTGTTAAATCAGGGTTATCGTAGAGCAGCGATTGATGGCCGACAGCTATGAAACAACCCGAGAAATTGAAATCGAACTGAATGGCTTGCGCTATCGCGCCCGGTATCGTGTGCTGAGCGGCACCGTCATCGTCTACTACGAGAGTGAAATCAAGTTTGCCGACTATGGCATGACCGGGCCCGAGGTCGTAGCAAAGTGGCTGCTGACTGACCCGTCGCGCCGCGTCGAAGCAAAAAAGCGAAAATCTGGCAGCGGCTAGTACCTCACCCGCGGAACAAACATCTCTGCCGGGCGTGACCTCTACCTCAGTCCCGCGAGGGACCGTCCGGCAACCACGCTGGTCGCCGGACCGCTGTCTACACTGTCCTCAGCGGATGCAGGCGCCTAGGCCGGAGTAAATACCACCGCTCCAACGTTGGGTTCAAAACAAGGGAAAGGCCGCGTCGCAGGCGCGAACCGTGTCCCCGTGTGATTGTCCGCACGAACGTTCGCGCTCGGACCGTTGCTTGAAATGCCGAGTTTGAAATCGTTCTCACCTCCCGGCGACCGGAAAGGCGGACAGGCTGTAACTTAAATTCACTATCTTCAGCCTAAACATACTGAAGCAGGCGCCGTTTACACTATACGGAATCTGGAACAACGGCGCGCCATCCGTGCGGAAAATCAAACCTCTACGCCACCTCAGGAGAATTGTGGAACCGTCGAGCGATTCCCCGAGCGGGCAACAGCCCGCGAGCTTCACCGATTCACCCGACGCGACCCGCACGCCAATCCCCCGTCAGGATGGGCCACTGGCCTCGATGGTTCTCGCGGCCAGTCTGGTATGTCTCATTTGCCTTGGAAGCGCGACCCTGAAGGCGATGTCAGGTGAAATCGTACCGATATGGATGGCCAATGGCGTACTCCTCGCGCAGACCATGGTGGCAAGGCGCCCACGCCGATACTTCATCTTGCTGGGCGGTACGTTGGGATTTCTCGCCGCGAATCTGTGGCAAGGCGAAAGCCTGTATGTCACGTGCTCCTTCACAGGCGCAGACATGCTGGAAATCGGCGTTGCGTTGCTATTCGCCCCGCGTGTCAGCACAGCTGCCGAGCTGATTCAACCGGGACCGTGCATAAGGTTCGTCGCCGCTGCCGTACTGCTCGCGCCATCTCTGTCCGGAGTCGTGGCCATGTGCCTGCTGGACGGGTGGTTCAGCACGCATTCCCTCCCCTCGCTCAGAGATTGGGCCATTTCCGACGCTCTAGGGATGGCAATATTCACTCCCGCCGCACTGGTCTTCTTCTCGGGTGAGCTTCATCAGCTGTGGCAGTCCGACCGGCGCAACAGGACATTTGCGCTGCTTGCGCTCGTGGGTCTGGTCACCGCGCTCGTCTTCAGTCAGGCGCTCTACCGCTCGATGTACTGGATTCTTCCACCCATCGCTTTGCTTGCACTAGAGGCCGACCTCGCGGGTGTGTTCATCGGGGTTCTGCTGTGTATCGCCATCGCATTGGCGCTCACGATGCACGGAACCGGCCCACTGTGGATTCCTCCGTACAGGACCAGCCACGAGCGGATACTGTCCCTGCAACTATTTGTGCTCGCCGCACTTGGCATCGCATTTCCTATCCATGCGTTGCAGGCGCAACGCCAGCGGCTGCTCGAATTGCTGCGCGATAGCGAGCGACGCTATCGAACGTTGGCAGAGAACTCCGACGACGTCGTGATGCAGCTCTCACTAGACGGGACCATCAAGTACGTCTCACCGCGCGCAAAGCTGAAACTTGGCTATATGCCTCATGAGCTGATTGGGACTGGCGTTGTCGACCTTGTCCATCCCGCGGACCGCAGCGCGGTCGAAAGAGCCATCGACACGGTGCGGCAGGAAAAAAGCGAGGCCGCGATACGCTATCTCGCCCGTCGAAGCGATGGAACGTATATCTGGGTTCAAAGCTTCCTGTCCGCCGTCCTCGAAATCCCCGAACATGCATTTGACGCCCTCGCATTTACGATACGCGACATCAACGCGAAAATGCTCGAGGACCAGCGGCGAGACGCGAAGCACCTCGAACTGGAACGCCTTGCCTATGTGGACGGACTCTCCGGGCTATACAACCGTCGGCATTTTGATATCGAACTTGAACGCTGCCTATCGTTACACAGTCCGTCTTCACAGTCGGCAACAGCCGTCCTTCTGCTGGTGGATATCGACAACTTCAAGGTCTACAACGACTGCCACGGTCACCCGGCCGGTGATGACTGTCTGCGAAGGGTAGCGAGCGCCATCGCGTTGGCCGTGCCGGGCACCGGAGTGACAGCACGATACGGTGGAGAGGAGTTTGGCATCATTCTCGCCGCCAGCGGCGAATCCGAAGCCCAGGCCATCGCCGAGCGCGTTCGTACTTCAGTCGAAGCATTGGCCATTCCGCATCCCACGAGCAGCGGCGGAATAGTGACCGTTAGCGTCGGGCTGGCCGCTGCGGCGAGCGGCACGGGCGTGAGCGTCCGAAAACTGGTGGCCGAGGCGGACTCCGCGCTGTATCAGGCAAAGCGGCTCGGGCGAAACCAGACCGCAACCCATGGACAGACTGCCCATTGACGTCCAGCGCACCATGTGCGCATGGTCGGGCATTTCCACGTGGGCGAAATTCTCTTGTTGCGCTTGCCGGTCGCGTCGCGTCCATCTGCAAAAGCCGCCCCCCTCCCTCACGTGGGACAACTGCGCTTTGCCGCAGCGGGTCATTTTTGCTTCGGCATAAATGATTCTTTACCATTTATTTACTTGCAACCGGGTTTGGAGCGCATAAAATTCAGTAATCGATACAAACGGGGCTGATGCCTTGGACACCTGCAGTAGTCGACCTTCGTTTAGTTTCGCTGCCTGACTGGCAGGACGTCCGCGCTCCCTTTTCCCATCCGCCGTCCTGCCAGCAGGCAGACGGTGCGCGCCGTAGTGATTCTCTCCGTGCACCTTGACTAGCGCCATCTGGACGCAGCGATTGCGTGCGTCCGCATGGCACCGCGTCGCGAGCGTCAACTCGCGGCTGCGTTCGTTCACGCCTTTTCGAATCGATGGCGTGGGCAGACGCGTGGATAAACACGCGCGTAGCAGACGTGCGTACCAGACGCCGATAAGGAGCCGTCATGCCAGACAGTGACAGTTACCCCATATGCCGCTCACCTTACCTTTGCCTGAGGGAAGCAGGTAGACGCTCCACGTCGCGCGCATAGTGCGCCCGAGCTCCGTGTCTGCTGGCTTTCGGCGAACTGCGTCAAGCCAGACGCTCGGAGAAATATCATGAATTTTGGCCTCCTCCTTCCGCAACTGCCCCACGTCCAGGAATCGCGCGTCCACTACGATGCCATGCTCGCGCTGCACGCCCGCGAACCGCACAGATTCGCAGCGTTCTGGCAGCGTCTCCGAACGCTAATCTCGTAGTTCTTAGCGCGTTTCCGGTATACGCAAGCGGGTTCACCGTCCGCGATGACACACGCCTCGCTTATGGCGGAGACGCACGATTTTGGCAACCCATCAACGCTGGCGTCACCTTACAGCGTCGGGGCGGGCGCGCATCCGGACAAATCCGAACAGGGCTGCGCGAATCTGGTAGGAGGTACGCCCATGAACCGCTTGCATATCAATCACACATTGGTACTTGTTCTTCTTTCGGTTGGGGCGACGACGCTTATGTTGGTCGCATCCCTGTATGAAACCTGCCAGGAACCCACTACGGACGTTACGCACATCACCGCTGATGCGATACTCAATGCTGGAAAGCCGGACAAGGTCCCTCCGCATTGTCTGATGTATGGGAAATACTGTCTCGGCGAAGCTCTCCACGGACGATAACGATGCAATGACCTGATGTGCTGGGGCGTCTGCTTAGCTGCAATACCAAGGGGCATTTGGTTCTCATTGCCTGCGTCTGGCCAAGTCCATCAGCGCATAGGGCCCGTCAGGACACCTATGCGCGACCCGCCATGACCGCGATACAAGTTCACGCAAGCTGCCGCCTTGACCTAGCTCTTTGGAAACGAAGCCCAACTGCGTGTACTTCGAGAACGCCCTACAGGGCCAGGCGTGGTTGGCGTATTGCCGCGTCGCACGCGCTTCTCGAGCATGCCCGGTCGCTTTTGCTCACTACTTGAAAGCCGCGCCGGCATGCTGGCACGGCACCTGAGTCAGCGTCCGACGCGGTGCGACTTGGATGCTGGTCCGCATCATTTTGTTTGCCGGCCGTTGCGACTTCGTTCAGTAAGCACGTGCTAACGACGACCGCGACCACTAGCGTCGCTATCTCTCTTCCAGTGCGTGGCGCGCGCGTTGGCTCGTTTGGCCGTCATCAAACGTTCAAGCCTCCAGGCAACTATGTTACGACCGGCACGTCATATCGGTGACCCGTCAAATTCCCCACCCTGACTCCGCCGTGAAAAACCGCGCTGCTGCTCAACGAGCGGCCGCACCAATGTCGCGGATGCCTCGCGGCGCCAAGGAGATACGCATGTCGACGAAGTGCATTGCTCTCTCGAACAACGACATTATTCTTGTGGCATGGACTTTCGAGCGCAAGCTTTCAAATTGCGTTGGGTTTGATGTACGACGCATCGACGCATCTCAAGTGAATCGAGAAAGCAGTAGCCCACAGGGTGTATCGCTGCCCGCCATGGCCGGCTTTCCCAGCAACCCGAATTCGGGACAATCCGGGCAGACAACCGCACAGGGCCCAATCCAGAAGTTTTTTTGGAAGGACCTGTATGCAAAGGATGCGCACACCGAAGGCACCTACGTCTACCAAATCATTCCGCTTCAAGGCACATTCAGCAAAGATGCACCACCGAAACTGGCCGACCTCGCAGGCGCTGACGTCCTCTATTCAAATCCGGTCAGCCTCACGGCCGACCATGGTCCGCAAGACGACTCCGAAGCCATCAAATGCTATTTCAATCGCGGAATCCTCGCGACGCAGGCTGTGGCGCGACAGCTTCCGAAGAGCAAGTCCGATTTGCCCGATTCCGGCGCTCTATTGAAACGCATTGCCGACGTCAATGACCCGCTTCGGAAGTCGTTGGCTGGCGACCTCGTAACGGTGCTTCCATCGCTACTGGTCGAGGCGAAGACACACGGCGGAAGCTGTTACGGTGCGCTGTATGAGCTTGCCGATAAAGAACTCGAAGCGTCTCTGGTTGGCAACAAGCAATTGCACCTGATTTTGTCGAACACGTTCGACAGCACGACTCACGATGACGACAAGGAGAATGCACCGGCTCGCGAAGCGCTCCACCATTCGGGTGTCGATGTGACAGACCGGATGCTTCCTGACGGTAGCCATATCGGACACAATAAATTCATGCTCTACGTCGATGCCCACGGCAAGCCGACAGCCGTATTGACTGGCTCGACCAACTGGACGTCGACAGGGCTTTGCGCACAAACCAATAACAGCATCGTGTTGCGCTCACCGACGCTAGCAAATGCCTATTCGACGTATTGGGACGAGCTGAAGAAAGACACATTGGACGCCGGAACAGACCCTCATGCATTGCAGGGCGAAGCGTTCCGGACGGAAAACGCGTCCCCCATCGCGGTGCAGATTCCAGGCGCGAAGAAGGCCACCATCTGGTTCTCCCCGAATATGCCCCAGAAGAACAAGGCGAAGGGTGTCACGCCGCCGGACATGGCGGATGTGTATGCCCGAATCGAGAGTGCGAAATCGGCGGTGCTCTTCCTGGCATTCGACCCAGGTCAACCGAGCATCATCGACGCCGCGGCGTCTGCGCAGGAGCAGAGCCCCAAGCTGTTCATCCGGGGTGCACTCACGAACGTCGACCGCGCAAGCAATTTCGTGATTGACCTTCACAACAACAATTCCAATCCAACCGACCCCGCCCAGGTAATTCCCACCGAAGGTGTTAATGACCCGTTTGGCGTCTGGGAAAAGGAACTCGCAAGGGTCGGCCATGCCGTAATCCACGACAAGATAGTCGTCATCGACCCGTTCGACCCTGAGCTCTGCACCGTGGTGGTTGGAAGCCACAATCTGGGCAACAAGGCGTCGTCCACCAACGACGAGAACCTCCTCATCATCGAAGGGAATGTCAGCCTGGCTTGCGCATACGCAGTCCACGTGCTGGATGTGTACGACCACTATCGCTGGCGCTACCTGCTGGCACAGCATGGGACCAAGGATAGCTGGCAAGGGTTGCATGAAGACGACTCATGGCAGGACACCTACTTCTCGGCAGCAGGCCAACCGAACAACGCTGAGCTTGCGTTCTGGCTGGAAGCGTCTGCGCGTGCGACGGGAGGCCAACCAGCCGCCAAGCCCAAGCGGGCAGCTGAGTTGGACGCGTAACCTGCGCCGAAGCGCTGAATAGCGAGACTTACCGCCCTCGTTTCGACCAATTTCGCTCTTGCTATCAACCCTACACTGTTTTCGTGGGAGTCAATCACGAGCCCATACGCGGTCTTCACCGCGTTGTTTTGAACCGTACCGTTGATAGCAGCTCAGACAGTTCGTCGAGGCAGTAGACAGTGAAAGCGAGGAGTAGTAGTAGCGGCAGAAGCAACTTGCACTTGAATCGACGTGCATGGAAAGCAGTAAAGGTTTCAGCAACATGTAAACGAAGGACCAAGGCTTTGAAGCAGCAGTAGCGTTGTTCGGTGAGAACATGTCCGCAGGCGTCCACGCGCGTGCACAACGTCTCCCATCCTGTCAGGCCCTGTTCCCCCGCGGAACGGGGCCTTTTTTCATCAACCGAGCAAGGTCGCGCCGTGTGCCAGTGTCGGGTTGGACGTTTCGAAGTCCGCCGGTTTCGCGACATTTGCTTACACAATTCACATTCCCGAGGTCCACGACGGCGACAGCGGGCGCGTTATATTCGCCAGCATCAAAAAGGGATTGCTTCGACGAACGACTCGTTGAGCGCAACGCCAATGTGGTCACGAACGCGGCTGCGATTGAAATCGCGATAGCAACCCCAACATCGCACCAACACACAACAGACAGGTATCAAAGATGAAAGCTGTTAGCAAATTCGCGGTCGCTATTGCAGCGCTAGCACTCGCAGGCGTCGGAACGGCAAATGCGGCTGGCTGCATCAAGGGTGCAGTCGTTGGAGGCGTCGCCGGACACTATGCTGGCCATCATGCAGTCGCGGGCGCTGTCGGCGGCTGTATCGTCGGCCATCATCTGGCGAAGAAGCATGCCGAAGAACACGCCGCACAGCGTCAGACAGCGCGCGTGGAGTAATGCTCAAGAACATATTCGCTCGTCCCGCCGTTCAAGCCTGTCTTGATTGTTGCTTGCCATCATGCTTGCAGGGCACGTCCAAGGCCGCCTGATTCGCCTCCAGCGCATCTGCAGTTTTTGATAAACAGCCTAAGCTTCGGCGGCGATACAGAAAGCTATCGAAAGTAGGTAGAAGTCAACATGTCGAGTAAATCGCGAACCCGCAAACATACCCAGCCGGCGATGCCACCGTTGCTGCGTGCGCTGACCTATAGCCGCGCCGCGCACGAGCCGGTTACCCAGGCGATGCTTTTGCAGTGCTACACGGCTCTCGATGCATTCCGCCGCGGCCATGGGTCGCGAGACCTGTTTGCGACCTTGAGCCAGCATGTGCTGGTTGCCGAGGAGCTGTGTCGTCTCGGGCTCGCGTCGGACCAACTCGCTGACATTGAAAGCGCACATGCAGCTATGGTCCACCTCAATGCCGCGGAACATCACGATGACAGCTGGATGTTCGGGAACAGCGAGTATTTCCCCGTTTGCGCAGCGCTCGCAGTTCTGGATGCGCAACTGTCCATAGCCTCTCTTGAAGAGATTGCGAAGGCAGAAGCAAGGGTGGTCAAGGGACTGATTCGAGCAGAACAGAAACAGGCCACTGCCGAAGCGTCGATGTAACGGCCATACGACAAGGGGCAGTCCTCCCTCCCAGTTGAACGAGCGAGAGAGCTCCGGACTGCATGCACCGGAGCTGTTGCAGTCAATCGGTGGTCTTCGTATGTAAGCAGAACAATTGCTCAGCGAAAAGGCGTCTGTTTGGACGTACCTCTCGCTACCCGCGCAGTTCTCAGCTGCTCAATCGGAGATATATGTACAAAGGCATACTGGCCGCATTATTGGTCGCAACTACGGTCTTCGCCCTACCTACGGAGGCCAGCGCGCGGACGCGCATGGAATGCCGGCGTGTTTGGGTGCACGGGCACCTCGTTCGGAGATGCAGGCCGTTGCCACCACCCAGGCACCATCATCATCGGCCGCCTCCGCATCGTCGACCGCCTCCAACAGTTCCGCCACTTCCACCGCTTCCACCGCCGCATCAATAATCGTTTGTCGGGGGCGTCCGATGTGCGGGCGCACTATCGCTTCCGCTACTTATAAGGAAGCAGATGTGCGGAAATGGACGCAGTCACCTACCCGGGAATCGCTAACTTCTTCGACCCTTTCTGGGCGTTCGATAAGGCGGTTTTCGCTGAGGGCGCGCTCACCGGACAACAGAAGCAAATCATCGCGGTAGCCGTAGCGCTGACAACTCAATGCCCCTACTGCATCGAACTGCACACCAAGGCCGCCCGCGATGCCGGCGCCACCGATGAGCAATTGGCCGAAGCCGCGCTTGTGGCGGCGGCGATCCGCGCAGGGGGTGCCGTTACTCACGCTACGCACCTGTTCAGGGACTGACACCGCCTGGCGGCGGGACTTGACTCAAAGTAAAGCTCTACCCTGGTACATCAGCACCAGTTAATTCGATGCCGGGGGCGTGCACGCGCACGTCTCACGGCTTTCCTCTCGGATCAGGTAGTAGGCACGTTGCTCGTCGACAGTTCCGAACCGTCGGCAATAAACCAGGTATCTGGAATTTTTACTGCACCATCCCGGTCGAAAAACCCTGAATTTTCCGAACTGCGACTCAGCATTGCGCGCTCAAGTGGCACATGCTGCGGGCTTCGCTCTATCGCAAACACCTCGCTGCTCGGCTCGCCGCATGGCGTAATTTCACCGACCTGCCCCAAAATCCGCCGTTTTCTGAGAAACCACGCGTCCTTTACGCTTTTGCCCCTTCAACGCGTCGACGTGACAGAGCCGTTTCGCCCAGTCGGCGGCGACTGGGCATTATTTACAATCGTCCTGATGCGCTCCGAAGTACGAACTCCAATCTGCGCGGCGGTTGGATCGTCGAGCAACAGATGATTGCTGTGTACGAATCACCCCGTGCAGAGCGGCGACGATTCTTCAACGTCATCGATAAATGTAGCTCCGCGACCAGGGGATCGTGTCGGCCGGGCGTCGCGACTTTTGGCATACGATCTGGTAGATGGACACGTTGTCCATGGCAAACGCCTGTGCGCACCCGGCCAGATAGACACGCCAGATCCTGTATCTGGTTTCCCCCACCATCTTGCGGATGAACTCGGTATTTGCTTCAAAGCGCTCGGTCCAGTTGTCCAGTGTCTTCACGTAATGCCGTCTCAGATTCTCAACATCGAGTGCTTCGAGACCGCCGGCCTGCATCTCTATCAAAGCAAATGAAAGATGCGGCAGTTCGCCGGCCGGAAACACGTATTGGTCGATGAACGATCCGCCACCCAGCGGCGAGTCGTCGTTGTCGGGGTCAGTCGATGTGATGCCATGGTTCATCGCAACCCCGTCGTCCGCCAGCAGTGCGCTCATGGTCGAAAAGTATCCTTCAAGGTTACTCAGTCCGACGTGTTCGAACATGCCAACGCTCGTAATTCGATCAAAGCTACCGGTCACGTCCCGGTAGTCTTGGAGTCTGATCTCTACCAAATCAGACAGGTTGGCGTCCTTGACGCGCTGGCGCGCAAATTCATACTGCTTTTCGGACAGCGTGATACCCACGCAACGCGCCTGGAACCGTTGCGCCGCGCGGATGACGAGCGCACCCCAACCACAGCCGATATCCAACAGAGTCTGACCAGGTTGAAGCCGGATCTTCGAAAGTATGTGGTCAATCTTTTTCACTTGCGCCTCGTCGAGACTCTCGTCTCCATTCTCGAAATAGCCGCATGAGTACACCATCTGCTTATCGAGCCATAGTCGATAAAATTCATTCGATACGTCATAGTGGTACTGGATCGACTCCTTGTCCTCCTTGCGCGTATGCGAAAAGCGCGTGAGAACCTTCGCTGCAATGCCGGCGTCCCCGGTTGGAAGCGACGCCAGCTTGTAAGCTACATCAATGATGTCGGCGATCTTTCCCTCGAGGTCTATGCTCTGTTTCACGTACGCCTCGCCCAACACGTCCAGACTGGGATTGAGAAACGCGCTGACGGCTCCAACATCGTTGACGCGAAGTTGCACGCGCGGCTTATGGAACGTACCGAGGTCGTAACTACTGCCGGACCATAGTGTCAGACGCACAGGCACATTCAACTCCGTTCGAATACGTTTTGCCCAGGCGTCCAATTTTGTACCGATTACCTTGTCAAGCATAGATTCAACCTCGATGTAAACTCGCTGATTCGATCAGCGTTCGGATAAGCGGTAACGATGGACAGATATCCGTCGGACGGTCTCATGGCCGCAAGAATTGGCGACGACCTTTACCCATCACCCCCACTTTTGGTCAGCTTCTGCTACGCGCCGTGCCGACCTCACTGAAGCGTGATTCGCCGTCCGTCAGCATGGCGCGTAGGTGGCCCGCATCCGCGAAATCGGAATGCCGGCCTACGGAATCCAGGAGCACCATGACGACGGGACGTCCCCGGATCGTCGTCTGCATCACCAGACAGACTCCCGATTCGTTGATGAACCCCGTCTTTTGTAAGCCGATGTCCCAACGGGGGTCGCGGATCAGGATATTGGTGTTGTGATAACTGAGAACGGCTTTTCCGGTACTCACCTGATAACCAGGATCGGTCGAAAATTCGCGGATCAACGGGTATTGATAAGCAGCCTCGACCATCTTCACCAGATCGCGTGCACTCGATACGTTGAGCTTCGACAGGCCGGCCGGGTTTTCGAAATGCGTGTCCGTCATGCCGAGCGATTTGGCTTTCTGGTTCATCGCTGCGATAAAGGCCGGTCGTCCGCCCGGATAGTAGCGGGACAGCGCCGCCGCGGCGCGGTTCTCCGACGCCATTAATGCGATGTGCAACATGTCTTCACGCGACTGCATGGAGCCGACCGACAGACGCGAGCCGGTGTGCTTCTCGAAGTCGCGATCTTCGTCGGTGACCTCGAGCGGCTCGGACAGCGGCGCCTTCGAATCGAGCACGACCATCGCCGTCATCAGCTTCGTGACCGACGCGATCGGTACAACGGCCTGGGAGTTCTTGTCGACTAGCGGCTCCCCGGTAGTCTGGTCGACCATGTAGGCGATGGTCGAGCGCAGCGCAGGCGCCTGTTGCCCTTCTCGCACGGTGAACGGACGGCTGCTCAGCGATGTGCGCGCATCAAAGGCGACATCGTCAATCGATTCCAAATGCGCACGGCGACCGTTCTTCGACGCGCGCACCGCTGCGCCAGACACCTTCTGTGCGTCCGCCAAGTTAGCGTGCATCGCCGCAACGTCAACATTCTTATTCGCGGCCGGCTCTGCGCTGGCGTCAAGCGGTGCGGTCGCAAGCGCGACTGCGATGACCATCGAAGAAAGTAAGACGCGCGGCATGACGAAAAGCGCGATTGCGCGCATCGCCTCTAGCGGGGAGAACAGATCTGTCTTCATCGTTCTTCGGTTAGTGAGATGAATTGACTTCATCTGAATAAACTCATTGACTGGAACGCAAAACGGAGGCGGGATACAAATGGCTGATGGTCGCCTCAAACGTCGCTTGCGAAAACCGGCCGAGATGACGCTCTAACAGTCGCCCCGACGCATCGTAAAAAAGCGTGGTGGGGTATGCGGTCGTATCGGTAGCCCTGGCAACGCTGAGTTCGGGGTCGAACAGCGAATTAGCGATGTGCAGATTCAGCGCCTCCATGAATGCATCCACGGTATCGCGCCGCTCCCCCTGATTGACAAAGACAAGATCCAATCCCGGGTATCTTGCCTGGGCGCTCGCAAGGACCGGCATCTCGGCCTGGCAAGGAGCGCACCACGTTGCCCAGAGATTGATGACGAGCGGTTTTCCGTCACGGGGAGCAAGCGCCTGCGTGGTTCCCGCTTCGTTGACAAGTGACGCAGTGGGCACTGCGGCGGAATGGCTTAAACGAGTGGTCGCCGTGCTCGTCGCCCCCCACGTCGCCAGTCCCACGACGGTGGCAATAAGCAACGGTCGTCGAATACTCCTGCGCCGCATGAGGATGAACGCGATGACCGCGATGCCTGCCGCGACCCCGGAGAATGTATCGAAACCGGCGTCGCGAAAATCGACCATCTTCAGGAAACTACCGTTGTAGCTGGGCAGATAGTGCAGAACAAACGATATGCGTGCAGCGATCAATCCGATGATCGTGCTGGTAAAAATAGCCGGCTCGATGTCTTTGCTCTTCTTGTCAGAGAGGTAGCCCGCAAAAATGGCGGCCACAATGCTTAAGAATAAAATAGCCAGGCCAATTGGGAGAGAAACAGGTCCGATGTTCATGCAGTGGAATCCTTCGGCTTTTAGAGAGCAACGAAGCCAGGATACGACGTAGGTCCGATATGCGTGATCGCTTGTTTCTCGAAACCGCGTCGAGCGGAGCGGGCTCTTGAAATAAATTGCCCACGCCGATTGCCCCTCACTTGACCGGCGGGAAGTCCACGTCGGTGTCGTTGATGCGGTTGAAGGTGTTCGTGAAGATCGTCAACGCGATGGCCAACGTGATTTGTACCAGTTGCGCATCGGTATAGCTGGCCGCCTTGTTGATCGCCGCGAACTCGTCTGCGCGGATCGTGCCGCTGGGCTGCCGCCAGTGGCCTTCTTGACCTGGGCATAGACTTCGGCGGTGGCGCCGGTGGCAGAGGCGATATTGGGTACGGTGATACGGCTCACTGTGATACTCCTTTGTCAGGTGAGGTGGGAGCCGCCACTTTATTCCGATGCGCTGAGCCCGGGGAGAGCCTTTAGGCTCAAAGAAATGCTCTTTCGTCTCATCGCAGGATCGCAATCGCGCAGGCCAGCCCAGTCAATCATTCTCCGACGGAATAACTCTTATGCTTACAAGCGCATAATTCCGTTCACGCGACAAAGATAGAATTCGTCGAATCGTATTCGGTCTACTTTGCAGGATTCGATATGCTCGTATTGTTTACCAGCGCCTCTGGCGCCTACGGCAATGGCAATGGCTATGAATCGTTTTTGACATTCGGCCTCGGCGGCGCTCCGATCCTTTCGTCCAGCAAAAACCTGCGCATCGTCAATCTTCGCAGCATCAGCTCCATGTCCAAAACGACGGCCTCTCTGTGTCATGAGTAGACACGATCGCGTCCTCGTTCTCCACCCGTAGGAAACGACCGGAAATCCTCTCGTGAGATGCCACCACCGCTTCTGCTGCGTACGGCCTGTGGGTCATCGCTGAATCTCAAAGTCCACTTCATGCTTAACGGCTTTCAAAGACGGGCAGGCGCCGCGGCGCAGATCGTCGCGCTACTCGTTTCCTGCCTCGTTCTTTTCGACACTGCGGGTGCTGCACGGGCGGCGGACGATTTCCTCGATCCGGCCGTTGCATTCAAATTCAGCGCGAGCGAACAGCCGGGCGAAGTCGACGTGCACTTCAAGATCGCCGACGGCTACTACATGTACCGCCGGCGCTTTGCGTTCGCGACGCGCAACGGCACTGCAACGCTCGGCGATGCGCAGTTGCCGGCCGGCCACGTGAAGTTCGATCAAACGTTCCGGACGAACGTCGAGACCTATCGCGGCGACCTCGTCGTTCGTATCCCCGTCGGGCAGGCGGCGGGCGCTTTCGATCTGGCGGTTACCGGGCAAGGCTGCGCGGATGGCGGGATCTGCTATCCGCCGATGGAGCATGTGTATCGTGTGAACGGCGCGGCATTGCACGCGGGCGACGCAGACTCGGGCGCGACGTCGGCGCCCCGCGCATCGGACGGTCAGACGTCCTGGTACGCGCGCACCACGAGTGCCGACTACGCGCAGTCACTGCTCGAGGGGGGCGGTTTTCTGGCCACCATCGGGCTGTATTTCATCGCGGGCATCGTGCTGAGCCTGCTACCCTGCTCCTATCCGATGATTCCGATTCTCTCGGCCATCATCATCGGTGAAGGCGCGCGCGTGACGCGGGCGCACGGCCTTGCGCTGTCGTTCGCTTACGTGATCGGCATGGCGCTCGTCTATACGGCGCTTGGCATTGCAGCGGCACTCGTCGGGCAGAGTCTCGGTGCGTGGTTGCAAAACCCGTGGGTATTAGGCGCATTCGCCATTCTGCTGACGGTCTTCGCGCTCACGTTGATCGCGGGTTACGACATCGCCCTCCCGCAGCGCTGGCAGAGCGGCGCTTCGAGCGGGTCGCAACGGCGCTCCGGAGGCAAGCTCGCGGCGGTGACGGGGATGGGGGCGCTGTCGGCGCTCGTGGTTGGCGCATGCATGACCGCGCCGCTATTTGCGGTTCTCGCGTTCATCGCGCACACGGGCAGCGCTATCCTGGGCGGCGCGGCGCTGTTCGCGATGGGCCTTGGCCTCGGCGTGCCGTTGCTGATCGTCGGTCTTGGCGCGGGCACGCTGCTGCCGCGCGCGGGGGCATGGATGGACGGTGTGAAGGTGGGCTTCGGCATCTTGCTGCTGGCCGCGGCGCTGTGGATCGTCTGGCCGGCGCTGGGCGCCGCTGCGCAAATGCTGTCGAGCGCACTCTGGCTGCTCATCGCCGCCGCCGGATTGGGCCTGTTTTCAGGGTATGGCGGCGCAAGCTCGGTGTGGCGCAAGCTCGCGCGCGGCATCGGCGCAGCATGCGCGATCTGGGCAGCGGTGCTGCTCGTGGGCGTCGGTGCGGGATCGTCGGACCCGCTTCGCCCGCTCGCCCTGCTCGCCGCGCGCGGCGCGGGTGCGGGCACGGGTGCCGGGCTGGCCGCCACCCAGCAAGGCGAACTCACCTTTGCACCGGTCCGTTCATCAGATCAGCTCGACCAGGCGGTGCGAACTGCCGCAAGGCCCGCAATGTTCGATTTCTACGCGGACTGGTGCGTGAGCTGCAAGGAAATGGAGAAATTCACGTTCAGCGATCCGCGTGTGCAGGCTCGGCTGCAGCAGATGGATCTGCTGCGGGCAGACGTCACGGCGAACAACGCGGACGATCAGGCGCTGCTCAAGCGTTTCAAGCTGTTCGGCCCGCCCGGCATCATCTTCTTCGATCGAAGCGGGAATGAGGTGCTGCGTGTCGTCGGCTATCAGCCAGCCGACGTCTTCCTGCGCAGTCTGAACCATGCGGCAGCGTCACAGCCCCAGTCGTAACCTGGCTCGCGACGTGTACGCGCTTCCGTTCGCGAGAGCAGTCATTGAAGTTCGGCGACCGGTATGGCCGTCGATGCGGATCAAAAGCAGGCTCGTAATCGGGAGCTCGCGTGGCTGGCGTACGACGTCGACGACGGCACGGGATTTGGCCATAGTCGCACGACATTCGCCCGACGCGTCCGACCAGCCGATTGCCCTCTAGGGACACTGTTCAGAACGACATGAGCGGCGTCAGATTGACGATGGAGCGGCGCGTTGCACGCGACATATTGCAAAGCTGCGCCAATTCGGGGAGGGTCCACGGACGCGCAGGCTTGTTGAACATCGCCGTCAGGGCGGGCGCGAGGCGTGGATGGGTGGTCAGCGCCTACAGGCCGAAAGGCGCTGCGTTCGATTCGCTAGCCATACGGAATGTCAGCGTGAAAAGCGCCGCTGAAAAGGCGTTGAGCGTCGCATGGCCACCCAGGCTAAACGTGGTCGATTCTGCGCGCATCAACCCGACCAGGGTTGCCAACTGGACAGCAGTCGAATTCTGCGTTGACGCATCGTCTTGCGCTGATGCGCGCACCACGAGCGTGGCGGGGAAATAGTTGCGCATCAAGCGATCGTGCGGGCGCGAGGACGAAGCGGCCGCAGAGCATATCCAGGCGCTCGCCGGTTCCAGCGTTTTCACTGAGTACCACGTTCAAGTTCTCGCGCGTGCGGGCTGGCGAGGGCGCCGCGCCGCTACTGTCGTGAAGGACGTGCTCCGAGCCGTGAGGCAGCAGCACTATATCACCCGCCGCGAGATGTTGTGGCGCACCACCGCCCGGAATCTCTAGTATGGCCGCCCCGCCAAGCACGACGTGATAGGGCATCTCTCCGGCATTGGCGCGATCGTAGGCAACACGCCACGGCGCGCCATAGGAACAGCGGATTTCGAGTTGGCCGCTGACGGGCATCATGACGAGCAGGCGGCTGAGCCAATCCAGGGGGCTGACATAACGATCCTTGCAGTGATACGAATGAGCATTTTATTGAGTCGGAAAGGCCTAATCAAGCTCATCTGATCGGCTTACAGTGAAGACTCCTAACCCACCTGAGAAGGGAGTCACACCATGAGCCGTATCGCCATCCCCGCCGTCGCGTCCGCCACTGGCGCCACTGCTGAAGTCTATGCCCAGGTCAAGAAGGCCATCGGTAGCGTCCCCAATCTGTTTGCTGCCGTGGGCGCGCTGACGCCTGAAGTGCTCAAGACGCTCCTGAACGCTGAAGGCGTGCTGGCTGCGGGCACGCTGAGCAAGCGGGACCTTGAGACGGTCAAGCTGCTGGTCAGCGAACTGACCGGCTGCGACTACTGCGTGGCCGCACACACGATGCTCGGCAAGATGACGGGCCTTTCACCGGAGACGCTCCAGCTGATCCGTGCCGGCCAACCCATCGGCGATGCGAAGCGCGACGCGCTCGTTCACTTCGTGAAGAACCTGCAGCAAACGAGCGGCACGATCAGCGCTGCAGAGTTCGCGGCGATCAAGGCGGTCGGTTACACCGATGCGCAAATCGTGGAAATCACGTTAGCCATTGCGTTGACGGTGTTCACCAACTACTTCAACCGCATCAACGACACCGACTTGGACTGACCGCCGGTCAAGTAACGTGTGACAGGGGTGCGCGATTTCTTTCCAGAGCCCACTCCTTCAGCTATCAGTTGCGATCCGGACGAGTCGCTGCACGGGATTCGGGAAAGAGCGTCCCATGCTTCCGAGCGGGTGAACCCGCTCGGAAATGGCCTCAGAATCCGACAGTGGGACCCACTGCCGCGACGCGAAGACACGCTGCGTCGAACGGAAGCGAAAGGTGATCCGTATGCTGAATATTTCGTCTCGCCATAGTCACTTCATTTTTGGCGTTCTTCAAGCGGGACTGACTAGTGCAATCGCTGCCGCTATCGCAAGCATTCCGTTCGCCAAAGGTGGCATGTTCGTACAGCATTGGTTGATGTCATGGAGCATTGCATGGCTGACCATGCTGCCGGTTGTCGTGGCGGCGGCGCCATTCATTCGCTGGCTCGCGGAGCGAATTGCGAGGTAAGCGTGGTGCTCCGGGACTGGCTTGCGCAGTCGATGACACCTGTTCGCTGCATTCTGCTTCGCACGCAAGCTGGCTGTCCGGCATCGCCGTCGCGCTGGCCAGCAACCTCATCAACAATCTCCCGGCGGGCCTGATTGCCGGCTCTGCCGTTGCGACCGCCCACGTGCCGAGTTCGGTCGCGAGCGCGATACTGATTGGGGTTGACCTGGGGCCAAACCTGTCCGTCACAGGTTCGCTCGCCACGATTCTCTGGCTAACGGCGCTACGACGGGAAGGTATCGACGTAGGCGCCTTCGCATTCTTGATCGGCATAGGGGGCAGCTCAAGGCTGCGCCCCTGCCACACCACCCGGCATGCGGGTCCGCACCGGGCGGTTCGAGAAGTTGAGGTCATGTGAGTCGGGGAAAGCCAAGCGCGTCGAAGTATTCAACCGTGAGGATACGATTCAGTCCAGCGTCGCTATGCCGCCACCAGTGTCCCGCGCCTCCCGCCATGAGGACGGCCAACTCATGAGGTGCACCAAGACTGCGGAGACGACTGTAGACAGTCGTCCCTGTACGCCAGTGCTGGAGTTGGATGGCCCGGAGACGGTGGCGTATCCATGAATCCAGATTTTTGAATATCTGCGGGGTTTGCGCCAGACGGAAGTAGGACTTCCAACCCGGTAGGTATTCCCGCATCTGTTCGGCAATCTGAGACATGCCTCGGCCACCGACACGTCTGGTGATGACCCGGATACGCTGCTTGAACGTGTCGAGCGCCTTTGGGGCCACGGCAACCTTGACGGAGTCTCCGGTCCACCGCCTCAGGCAGTAGCCAAGGAACTTTCGTCCGAACACCGGACCCACTTGGGTTTTCTTCTCGTTCACACGCAGATGCAACCGCTCATACATCGTGCGCATCCAGCCCAGAACTCGCTGTCCCGCTTTCTGGCTGCGAACGTATGCGTTGCAGTCGTCAGCATAGCGGGCGAAACGATGTCCGCGCTGTTGCAGCGCCCGGTCCACTTCGTCCAGCAGCACGTTGGCCAGTAGTGGCGACAGTGGGCCGCCTTGCGGCGTCCCCTCATCGCGCGCCACAACCACGCCATTCGCCATGATCCCAGCTTGCAGATAGCGCCGAATCAACCGCAGCACGGTCTTATCGGAGATGCGCTTCGCCAGTCGGTCCATAAGGATGTCGTGATTGACCCGATCAAAGAATTTCTCAAGGTCAACATCAACCACCACCCGGTAACCTTCCTGCGCATATCGCTGTGCTTGGAGCACCGCTTCGTGCGCACTTCGGCCCGGCCGGAAGCCATAGCTGAACTCCGAGAATGTCGGATCGATCAACGGTTGCAGGACTTGTAGCAGCGCTTGCTGGATAAGCCTATCGGTGACCGTTGGTATCCCAAGCTCTCGCGTGCCACCGGTCGGCTTCGGAATCGCCACGCGACGAACGGCCTGCGGCCGATACGTCCCGCCAAGGAGTTCCGCCCGAATGTGTGGCCAGTGAGTCTTGAGATGTTCTACGGTCTGCTCGATGGTCAAACCATCAACGCCAGCACTTCCCTTGTTGGCCTTGACGCGTTTCCACGCCTCGCATCCAGCATGGTGTTCACAAGCTCGGCATCCGGACGCGTGCCTATTGACCAGCTGATGACCAGCCCATCGAAGCAGTCGATGACGGGCGACAGATATACCTTGCCAGCCGGGATCTGGAACTCCGTAATGTCGGTGAGCCACTTCTCATTCGGGGCTGCCGCCTGGAAGTCGCGGTTGATGAGGTTCTCCGGCGCAGGGCTGATTTCCCCCAGGTAGGAGCCGTAGCGACGCCGCCTCGTGGTGGCAACGGCCAGGCGCTCCTGCTTCATCAAACGCCGCACGACTTTCTCCGAGATGAAGACTTGCTGCCGGCCGAGAGCCGCCCGAATCCGACGATAGCCGTAGCAACGATGATTGAGCTCGAAGATGCTCGTGATGGCACGACGCACGTCAGCAAACTTGTCAGAGACCCGTAGCCGTGCCCGGTGATAAAAGTAGGAGCTGCGGGCAAGGCCTAGTCCGGCAAAGAGTTCTGACAGCGCGTAGGTTTGTCTCAGGGCATCAACCAGCAACGTCTTCTCCCGATTGGTCAGGAGCTGCGGGTCGAGGCCCAGGCCTTTTTTTAACAGTTCATTGGCCTTCTTCAAAATGTCGTGTTCGAGCTGCAATTGCCGGATGTCGCGTCGAAGCGATTCGACTTGCCGCTCCAGCTCTGCCCGCTCAGGGGCTTGCGGCGAATCGTTGTGGCGTTTCATGAATGCCGGAACCTCACGACCGAGTAGCTTATTTTTCCAGTTGTATAACGTCGGCCTGCTTACGCCTATCCTTCGAGCAACCACTTGCGCACTTTCCTCTCGAGTGCACAGCTCGATGACTGCCGCCTGCTTCAATTCTCGAGGCTGAGATACGCCGCCAGCTTTGCCGACAGTGCGCTTCCTGGTTTCAGGGCGCAGTTCATCAAGCCAGGCCGCGAGTGTCCCGCGCCCCGGATATCCCAGTGCTTTCAGGGTGGCTGCAAGACATTGACCATGGCTCAGATAGTGCTCGACGGCCGCCTTCTTCTGTTCGGCCGAGTACTTCGGCCTCGAACGCACATAGCCAGCAGGCAGATCATGGCATTGTTCATATTCCCGATGCCAGCTTTTGAGAGCATTCTTTGTCGGGTAACCTAACTGACGAATGGTAGCTGCGATGCGTTTTCCGAGTTTTATGTAGAGCTTAACCGCTCGGATGCGGTCTTCGTACGAGTACATGGACTACCTCCAAGTAGTCCAAGTTTTCCGCCGCACCCCCAAATTCGGCGCTAGCAGAATCAACGACACGGCTAGCGGCAATTGTGAACACCAACAGCGGAAGCCCACACTCGTGGTTGCTCACCGGCCTGGCCCACTGCAGCAACGATGACTGCGATCGACGATGACCGGCTCCCGGCTTCTGCGCGATTGTCCTTGCCCGAACCCTTGCGATTGCAACGTGCGCGACGGACATAGCCGACGTCAATGCCGAGCTCTGCGTTCGGTTTTGTCGTCTCGCACCACCGGCGCACAGGTCGAGCGTACTGTATCGATTTTCCGATGGTCACGGTGTGATTGCGGATGGTTACATGATTGTCGCGACCTGACGTGGGTAGCAAAAGGTCCATGACGCGCCTGGCTTGCCGATAGGGCATCGTGGCGCCAAGCTCCGCGTGCAACCATCTCAGTTCAGCGGTGCTTGCCTCCGTCAAATAGTCCTTGAGCGGAAAAATATCTCCCGAACCGTCAGCACCACAATTCCAGGCCTTCCATCGTTCGCGGCAATAGAAAACCTTTCCGAGCGCGGTCTTCAGCTCCGAGCAATGGCTATCGTGCAGGCGACGCTGTACGCCGCAGTCCACACAGGATCTACGCGATGCGCAAAAGCGTTCGATCTGCTCGACAACAAAAACTTGCTGCACACAATTGAGCAATGACTTGCCTTCGGCGAGTGACAGTCCCACGTCTCCGGGTATCTGGTCTTCGATGGGTCTGTGAAACCGCATGACCTCAACCCGCTTCACCACACTCCCATCGCCGTTATCGAACTCAAGAACGATCGTGCATCTCATGACGGCTCCTAGTCTCGTAGTCAGGGAGACGACACCCTTTCGTGCGTCCGTCTCCCAGCCTTTTTAACGGCTTCCACCAACAGCATTAAGCTTCATCTTCCAGAATCCTGTCACCGGAACATATTCAAACTCATACTGACGCTTCATCGGTATCGGCCACCTGTCTCATACAACATCCTCGTATTGGCCTCGAACTTGATTGCCCACTGCGATTGATCGAGCATGTTGACGGCTTGCAAGAAGCACCCGTTCCAAGCTTTCTCCAGGTGGTGGAAATGATGCCGGATGCAGCGTCGCATATTCATGCCCGTGTAGTTGGGCCGAGGATCACGTCGACGGCGGCCTGCCCTGCGATTTCCGCGACGAGGTAGGCCCAACGTCGTGAAAACGGACCACCCCGGATTTTGATACGCTCGCCGAGCGCAAGGACTCCGGGAGCTTCGATGGAGCCGTCGATGCGAAACCAGACGTCAAACATGTCCGCCGATGTGGGCTGCAGGTCCACGTGAATCTCAAATCCACGGTATTCGACCATTCGTTGCATTCAAAACTCCGATTCCAGTACACCCGCAAAACAGGGCATACATTGAACGGTCTCGTTCACTTCCGTCGTTTAAAATGGGGCGTTGCCACGTCGATGACGGAAGCCGATAACGCCTCACGCCTGCCCGGTAGCACTGAGATCATATTCAGATTCATCGACGACACCCCATCATAATTACGCTGATATTCTGCGCCCAACTATTTCTTGCTGAAGATTGCAGGCGGGGCAGGTCAATTCCCCTTATCCTTGGCTGAATTCTGTAACAGACGTACGTTCGCATGCAAATCTTCAAGATTACGCGTGCATTACTGCACTATAGGGCGCACACTCGTCGTATTCGACACGCAGGGTCTCCGGTTCTGCGTCGGCTTCCTGCTAGCCCTGACGATACTTTTGATCCGCACGGCTCCCGGTAGAGCATCCCATAACGCTCCCGCTGCCGAGGTATCGCGATCGACCTTTCGCGCCATCCGGACCACGTCTTCCTTCGTTCAGCGCATCGCTTGCATGCCGCAGGCGCGTTACCTTGAGATGGTCCGAATGGGGACGACTCGATGAAATTTTGGATTCCACAGTATTTCGTGGAATGGACGACCCCAATCCCTTGCGCGGCAATAGTCGTCCGATGTTTTCAGTTTTCTAAAGGAGTCGAAATGCTAAAGCCAGCCCGAGTGATATCAACTTTCTCTGCTACCCAAAGTGACTTCGCTCTCACGCAGAAGGCGCGCGTCGCGGCGATGGCGAAGGCGGAAAGCGATCGCGCCCAGAAGCGGCAGGACAACGACGCCCGCATTGACGTCAACGCCGGCAAGTGGCGCTATGTCTGCCAGAGAGATTAGACGGGAGCGTGAATCACCGTGATCAATTTTCCCAACCCCAGTCGCTCCTATGATGCATCCAGACATTGCGTGTGCTTCTGGGGTTACGACGATTCTCGTGAGATCGCATTTCTGGTTGAAGATGCGATGCTGACAAAACTAAACCCCAACCTGGGTTCTGACGAACCTGCGTTGCTGGCGGCCTTCGATCGCAACCGGGACCGGATTCAGGAGCTCGCGAGGAATCTTTATAAAAGCGGTCCCCGGAACAGGTACACGATCTCCTGAATGACGGTGTCACGAGCAGCCGGATGGCCATGGGCGTTGTTGTACTGATCACTCTTGCCACTCTGCTGGTAGCTGCGCTTCCCACCTGGTCCACAGCCGTCCGTCGGGCGACTTCCCAACCAGCATGCTGGGCGTGCTCGTCATCGCTGGGCTCGTCATGATGCTGATGGGGAAGATGTAGAGCCGACCTTACGTTCGCACGTGTACGTGTCGTGGCAAACACGACAAACAGGAAGGAACAACATGACCTACGCAATGTATGGCGTTGCTGGCGGAATGACGTTGATATTTTCCATATCCCTTTACTGGTATCGCAAAAACCTGATTCGAAGACAGGAAATCCGCTGGCTCGACGAACATCACGTGCTCGACCGGCTCCGGGCGCGGCTCGAACTCTAGAGAATGTCGGCAGGCCGGCCATTGCAACGCGATCCGCGCGAGGAGTACCAGCGCTGAGTCATGTACGCGTCGGATTGCCCACCTGCTGGAGCAATCGGTTACTCCCAGGAAAATATTCACTTCTTGTCAATCGCATCAGCAGCGCGCTGCTGCACGCGCAGCGTCTCCGAATTTCCATGAGTTGATCTGACCGGACGTTCTCGCGAGGGAATCGAACCCAACGTACAGCAGGCAGTTGGGCAAGCGTACAACCGTACGCGAATGGCGGGTTCCTGCGCCAACCTCTTCTGCCAACCGTGCCACGGTCATACGTGGCACGCCAATCGTCTAACGTCCTCGCGAGACAGGATTTTGTATGTTCGGTTTTTTGCGCAGTTACTTCTCAAACGATCTGGCGATAGATCTCGGCACCTCAAACACACTGATCTACATGCGCGGCAAAGGCATCGTCCTCGACGAGCCTTCGGTCGTGTCGATCCGGCAGAACGGCGGCCCGAACGGCAAAAAAACCATTCTGGCGGTGGGCAAGGAGGCCAAGGAGATGCTCGGCAAGGTGCCGGGCAACATTGAAGCGATCCGCCCGATGAAAGACGGCGTGATCGCCGACTTCAACATCACCGAGCAGATGATCAAGCATTTTATCCGGATGGCGCATGCGCCCCGGGGGCTTGCGCCGTCTCCGCGCATCATTATCTGCGTGCCCTGCGGGTCGACCCAGGTCGAACGACGCGCATTCAAGGAGGCTGCGCACAGCGCGGGCGCGTCGCAGGTCTATCTGATCGAGGAGCCCATGGCCGCCGCAACCGGAGCGGGCTTGCCCGTATCATACCGCGCAGCTTCACGGTCTCGAGCAACGAGATCCTGGAAGCGCTCACCGATCCGCTGAACCAGATTGTATCGGCGGTGAAGATCGCGCTCGAACACACGCCGCCGGAACTCGGCGCCGACATCGCCGAACGCGGCATCATGCTTGCTGGCGGTGGTGCGCTGCTGCGCGATCTCGACCGTCTGCTCGCGGAAGAAACCGGCCTGCCCGTGCTCGTCGCCGAAGACCCGCTGACGTGCGTCGTGCGCGGCTCGGGCATGGCGCTCGAGCGCATGGACAAATTCGGTGGTGTCTTTTCCTACGATTAAGCGTGGGGACGCGATCCGCATACGGCGGTCCTCAGCGGCAAGGCCTGTTCAGTTTTCATTTCCGCGCGAACCGCCTCCCGAGACATTGCGGCGGGCCGTTGCTGCAGCGTGCAGAATCGCTCGCGCAGTCGCCCATACGCCTGCTACGTACCTATCTTCAAATGCCACGGTGCATCGCAACCGGTGACCTCCAGATACCGCGAGAGTCGCATGTCGACCGTGGTTCGGCCATTCGGCGCCAGTTTGTCATCGGCACTTGTTGGCCGCGTGCTGCCGAGCGCGTCAGGCCCATGTCGACCCTCATGCAACGTTCACGCTAGCGCGGCGAAAGACCGAATTCGTGATGGGAACGGACGCCGGAGGCCTGGAGGTGCGGAGAAATGTGATCGGCACTTCTGGCCTCATCTTCCGTAAGGTAGTCCCAGGCGGCGGTGTCCTGCCGTGGCAGCCTGGTGATGAAGGCGTCTCGCCAGGTGCGCTGCTCGTCGTCGCTGCCTGCGTTGCCTGATCAGTCGACAACAATTCGACGCGGAATGTGTCGGCGAACGATGCGATGGTCATTGTCTGCCTGAAAAGGGCTCATTTGCCGGCCTCTGCCGCGCGCGGTCGAGTCAGGTCGTGGAACGGCAAAACGTTGGGGACGAAAAAGTCCGGTTCGCGTTCAAAAACGAATGCCCGATATCGACCGGCACGCTGTAACGTTCAAAGCGTGGACAAATTCTCCATCTGCGCTGTCGCACGTCTGCAACTGTCTCCCAACGTCGCCCTGCCATTCCCAGCGTCTGCCATCATGCCTGTAGTGCCGGCGGTAGTTCACGGTTCGTCCTTTGACATGCGCACCACATTGTCGGGGAAATGAGTCAGAAAAAAACGCCAGCGGCAAAGAGATGCCCTCGCGATATAAGCACAAGAACCATACGACGTCGGCGATGCCCTGATCGTAAATACCGGCACGCACGGGACTTCCAACCAGGGCGCTCCATGCCACCGCAAGGTTGTCAGCATCGGGGGGGCGAACTGCAACACAAAAGTCGTCCGGGGTCGTCGTCCAGCCGCGCCCTTCAAGTTCTATACGCGGGAAGTTGAAACGAACACCTTGCGGGTCATTCAATCGCGTCGGTTTGCCCCGGGGAGAGAATCGGGCAGTCCCGCGTCGGAATAGCACCGCTTTCTGACCCCACTCCTTTGGTCTTTCGTGCATACCTCATCGTCGACTTCGGTGATTGCATCGTTTCGATTTTCAGACAGCCGGCGGAAAATGATCGCGACGGCCGGATCAACATCGCGCTTAACCACGAAAACCGAGCTGCTGTCCCGTCACTCGCCGAACGATTGTTTAAAACTCCGCAGCCGTGGCGGTCGGATGAGCGGCAGAAAAATCAAAACCCGGTGGCACGTCGGTCAGAAGCGAATAGAGGTCGCAGGCGGCAAGCGGATCAAATAAAGCACGTCGCGACAATCTTTCGCTGCGGCCAGGGACCCTGTTAGGTAACACGATCCAACCCGCGCCTGATCGCGCTGGCTCGGCCGGCATGTTTGCGATTGCTATGCGATAGTGAAGAGGGAATTCGACCGGATGTCGCCGGATTTGCAGGCGCGTTGAGCGGGGTGCGAGTGCGCCGTCGGTCGGGCCGGAAGATATGATGCCGTCAATCGACGCTACGTCGGGAGTCGCTCGATTTCGTCGAGTCGCCTGAGTAGTCGGGTCACACGGCTCCCACCATCAGGTAATAGCCGCTGATGCGGCGATAGCGAAGCAATGCGCCGATGCCAGTACGAGAGTCCAAGGGCACTCCCCGGCACAAGAAACGGAAAGATCTGTTCGAGGTGTGTCAGTTCTTCCTCAAATTGTTTGTGCAGCACTATGGCTCCCGGAAGCTGTCGATGTCCCGTGCCAAGTATGTGCTGATTGTTCCTGCAAGTCTCCCACTACCTTACTACTTGTGCAGCGAACCCGACTTTTCGTGCGAAACGCGGATACGACCCGTTAGATCGCATGCTGATAAATCGGCATTCAGGGGCCAGGGGCATAAAAGGGCCCGCCGGAAATGCCACGTGCACAAGCTCGTCTGCATTCGACGTACAACGGCCACGCCGGGTGTAAGAGACGCGCGCTAGTGGTGCCGGGGCAGGCGCACAACGAACACTGTTTCTGTCTCGTCTGAGCGCGCGTCGATCACCCCCCCGTGGGCCTTGGCAATCTCGCGCGCGATATACAGTCCGAGCCCCAGACTGCTGCCGGCATTTCTTTCCTGATGGTTCGGGCCGCGCTGGAGCGGATCGAACATATGATCGAGAACTGAGCTCTCGATGGAGGGGCCGCTGTTTTTCACCTCCAGACGGACTTCCGCGGCCTCACCCGTCAACGTCACACGCACTGGCGCGTCTGGCGCTCCGTATTTGATCGCATTCAGAACGAGGTTCCCAAGTAACTGCTGGAGACGCCGGCCGTCCCAAACGCCCTGGCAGTTGCCGGCCACATCCAGATCGAGCTGACGGTCCGGGTACACCGCCCGCACCAGGTCCAGTTCATCGGCAAACCGCTTTGCAAGGTCCCCCTCGGTCGGTGCGATATTGATGCCCAAACCTAGCCGGGTTCGATTGAAATCAAGCATATCGTCCAGCAGCGCCTGCATCTGAGCGCCACTTCTGATCAAACGGGACGCGGCTTCCGACACTTTATCGCCGGCGTTCAGCGCCGCGAGGTACGAAGCGGTCATCAGGATGGTTTGGAGCGGACTGCGCATATCGTGCCCCAGCATTCCAAGCAACAGGTTACGAGCCTGATCCACCTGTGCACTGAAAAAGCTGATTGATTCGGCAATTGCCTGGTCGATGGCCTCGTTGAAGCGAATGATGTCGTCCAGATGAGGCATGTCGGGCTGACACTCATCGATCCACAGGCGCAGCACGCTGGCGCGCAGGGCGCGGTATTCGGCGGCCAGCTGGTTGATGTCAAACCCGCCCCGCGCGCGCAGAAGGGCGTGCGTTTGTGCGGCGGTCTCCGGGGCCCCGGCCAGCTTGGGCGCCTGCCCGATTGATTTCTCGAACTGGGCGTCGCTGGTCTGGAATGTCGACAAATCCTTTGCGACGGCCTCCAGAATCTGTTGCGCATGATCGCGCAAGGCCAGTGATCGCATGTTTGCTGCTGCCGGCAACAGTGTGCCCGCGAACGTCTCCCACTGTGCCAGAATGGCTTCCATGTCACGCAGGATGAAGTCAGCCAGTCGCATGTCTGCCCCGAAGGATGGAAAAGAGCCGATTTAACTCATTTTTGCGGAATCCGATGCTATACGCAACCGATACCCCATCTGGTCAGGCCCGGTAGTTGCTGCTCCTAAGGTTCGCAACGGGAGAATTCAATGTCTACCGGGAACGCAGGACGCCTGCTTATCGCGGACGACGACCCGAATTTGTTGGACGCATACCTGGTGTTCTTCGACGCCCACGACTACGAGACCCGAACAGCCGGAGATGGCGTGGAAGCGCTTGCGGAGTACCGTGCGTGGCGCCCGGATGCTGTTGTTCTCGATATCCAGATGCCCCATATGGACGGACGCGCGGTAGCAAGAGAGATTCGGCGCTTGCAATCCACACCGTCCCCACTGCTGGTGGCGGTTTCCGCGCTGGCATCGCCCTCCGAGCGGGCCGAATCAATCAGGTCAGGGTTCGATGACCACCTTGTAAAACCGGTGAAATTGCCCGTCCTTCTGGCTACGCTAGCGATGAACCGTTCAGATGAAGGTTCACATTGATGGGGTAGCGTATCGGTTCCGGATGTTTTCCTCGCAATCTTCCCAGTACCGAAGCGGGTCGCGATGGTGTGGATAGTGCAAGTCGAGCCACGCCGACAGCCTGGTCCAGTCTGGATGGTTGGTACCAGTCTGGGCAGACCAGATCGACGACCTCTCAAGAATCTGACCGTTCACGCGATCACGGACAAGCAAGCTGCCTAGTCCGCTTGAACTGTTCGCCTGTGACTCAACCAGATACCGCGGCAGAATCCTGAGCTCAGCATCCTCGGCCCACCCGTATAAGGCGCGGACCACGCCGGAGGGATCTCGCAGCTCTATGGGTCCGCTTTCCGGGCGAACGGCTGTCCATCCTTCAGGAAACTCAGTGACAACCTCGGTTTTGCCTTCCCTCACCCACTTCACGCGCCATGCCCTCGCCATCGACTCGCGCATGCGAGATACCGACTCGTAGCCAGCAGGCAACTCGATCGCCATCGGAAGAGTAATGAGGTTGTCTTTCCAGAGTCTGGTTTCGTCGTCGACGCGCTCGACCACGTCGAACACCCCTGCTTCGAATGGGTTCTCGGGCCGGCTCGATACTCTCACGTTCCCGTCAGGCAGTCCCTCGAAAAGGCGCTCGGCATCATGGCGGGTAAGTTTCGTCTTTCCTTTCTTCATTGGTTTCTCTGCGCCTCGCGGATTCAAGAAAATAGCGGCAAGGATTCGACAACCATTTCGCGTCGACGTCGCGAAGGTGCCCGCCGACTGGTCCGCGCAGCAGCTTTATCGCTGGCCGCGCCGAGTGATCGGTTCAACTCCGACAGTGCCCGGCAGACAGACGTGCGAGGAGGTGTCACCTTTAAGGCCACTTCGAGCTGGTCGAGCAGTGCCGGCAGATTCGTTTCCGTTGTCCTGGAATGTGCAAAGTTCCTTGTTTGCATAAGGCCGCCCTCCTTGTTCTGCCGTTCCCATCAGCATGGCGTCACTGCAAGTCTTCAAGATCGAGCAACATTTGATCCGTCGTGTTCGAGCGATGGGTTTCCACGGATACGATTTGCGTCTGCGGCGCCATTTTCAGCACATCGAGATGGAAAACGACTCCCACGCCAATCCTGACAATGTCCGCAGTCGAGGGCGGCAGGTCACCGCCGTTCCCGGCGCTGGCCTGTTTTTCTTGCGCCTTCGCAACCGGCGTGTTCAAGCGGCATTCGCCAACATTGAGCGACGGCAGCCGGCCGCCGCACACTGGCACGCGTATTGGCTTCGAACGCCCTCGTCCAGAGGATCGTCTACCGAGAGCAGGTATTCGATGAACAGTTCTTCGCCTGCCCGGATTGGCCGGAGCGTATAAATGTAGATGCGGCCGGCGTCTTCGATTGTCTCGCAATTAGGCGCGCACGCGTGGTTGAGCCATCGTGCGCTATTGCCGCCGCGGCTGCCGTCGATCACGCGTCCATCCGACAGCCCGAAAAGGAACGTGTGCCCCTCGATCCCATCGCGCCGGTGGCGGCGCACGGCTTCCCGCCAGCTTGTTAATTCACCCTTGTATTCGAGCACGCGCTCACCCGCCCCGAGCGATCGCATCGCAAACACACCCTTGCCATGAATTGACGAACGCCGGACGATCACGCGCCGCATACTGTTTCCTTCACTGATATCCGCACCAGTATAGACGCGGCCAATTTCTGCATCCACTGCTCCGTGATGTGCAAGTCGTAGCCAGGCCAACGGTTCCGCTCGCGACGTTGAGGTTGGCGAGGTCAGGTGTCGCGATCACCAGGGACCGTTCTGATGATCGTTGCCGCTCACTCTGGTAAGGGAACCCGACAAGACATTTACCCGTCGCGCTAAAGCTCAGCTTCGGTTTCAGGCCGCCGTGCGAAGGCACCTGGAGTCAGAACAGCTGCACGCCGAGTTCGCGCAGGCTGTCCCACTTCACGGTGCTAACGAATGTCCTGCCCGTGGTGTCGAGCGATTCGATCATCGCGCGTTGCCCCCGCGCTTCGGCGACGACGCGCACGATGCGCGTCCGGTAGCGCAGCAGCGCCCCGATCGGCGGGCACAATACTTCCCGGCGAATCCGCGATCGTTTCTTTTCCATACCGCTATCTATATAGATATCCAGACAGTTGCAGGGCCGCGGCACGTCACGGCGTCTCCGCAACCCATGCTACCAGGTCGGCCGGGACCCGTCCAGGCTGGCGTCGGGAAATGTCGACCTCCCCATCCGGCGGCGACCCTCCCGCAACGGCTAGCCGCCGGCATATCTCCGGCCGGCGACGGTTGCCCACTGTCATCCCCCGTTCACGGCATCCTTGAACGCTTTACCGGCCGTGAACTTGACGGTCTTCGCGGCAGGGATCTGGATTTCGGCGCCAGTGGCCGGATTGCGGCCGACCCGCGCGGCGCGGGCCCCCATCGAGAACGAGCCGAAACCGATCAACTGGACGGTGTCGCCCTTCGTCACCGTACCAGTGATCGCGGCGATCACCGCGTCGATCGTCTCGCCAGTAACGGCCTTGCTTTCACCTGTCGCCGCGGCGACCGCATCCACCAGTCGTGCGATGAAGCGAAAATAGCAGCGTTTCGGAAGTAAAAGTAGCAGCACATTGGCCACGCATCTGGGGTACAACGAATGCCTTAGGCTTCCTATCCTGATCCCCCTTTCGAAGGGGAATCGCCAAACGGCACGCAACAGCAGCGTTAATCCTCGTCGCGTAATTCGGCCTCGATCTCTTCGATCGACGGCAACTCTGTAGCCAGTGGCTGGGGTATTTCGCGCAAAAGCTGATATTCGGCCACCCCCATCGGCTTGGCGATCCCGCGAAGCGCGTATTCGGCGACGAGCCTGTTCTGTTCCTTGCACAGCAGCAGCCCGATTGTTGGCTGATCGTCGGGGAACTTCAGTTGCGCATCGATCGCCGACAGATAGAAATTCAGCTGCCCTGCGTATTCCGGTCTGAACGGCGTTGCCTTCAGTTCGACGACAACGTAGCAGCGGAGCTTCAAATGGTAGAACAGAAGATCGACAAAGAACTCGTCGCCGCCAACTTCGAGGCGGTACTGCCGGCCGACGAACGCAAACCCGGCACCGAGCTCAAGCAGGAATCTCGTGATGTGTCGGGTCAGCGCGTGTTCCAGATCCCGCTCCTGCGCATCTTCTCCGAGGCCGAGGAAGTCAAAGATATACGGGTCCTTCAGGCTATCCCTCGCGAGATCGGATTGCGGCGACGGCAGGCGTTCAGGGAAATTCGTCACCGCGTTGCCCTGGCGCTCGCGCACCCGGGTTTCGATCTGCATGACGAGCACGTTGCGCGACCAGCCGTGCTCGACGGCCTTCGCTGCGTACCACTCCCTTTCTTCGCGGCTGGTCAGTTTGTCGAGCAGCGTGCACAGATGGAACCACGGCAATTGTGCAGCAGCCTGCTGCACAAATTCCCCGTCCGGCCACGCCTGCGCGAATGCACGCATGTATTTCAGGTTGCGCGGGGAAAAGCCGCGCATGTCGGGAAATGCTGAGCGCAAATCGCGAGCAAGGCGATCAATCACCTTAGCGCCCCACCCCTGAGCCTGCTGGCGCTGCGCGATGTCCCGGCCAATCTGCCAGTAAAGCAACACCAGTTCCCGACTGACGCTAGCGCCGCACGTTGCCGTGCGCTCGCCACCCGCGCCTTCAGATCGTTTAGCCAGGCAGCGTAGTCCGCACCAGCAGGCTCTGTGTTCGTCATGCCAATCATGTCCCAGTCATCCCGCGTTCACCGCTTCTTTGAATGTTTCTCCCGCCATACTCACCCTCTTTGCCGCGGCGTTCTGCATCTCCGCGGCAGTCGCCGGATTCCGGCCAACGCGCGCGGTGCGAGCACCCGTGGCTTTACCAGATCCGATCGGTTGCACCGCTTCGCGGCTCGCGACCGCGCCCGTCAGTACGGCGATGATCGCGTTGACGGCAGCCACGGCCGCATTGCTTTGCCCTGTCGCCGCCACAACCTGATCAACGAGTTCCTGCCTGTTCATGACTTTCCTTTCCGTCGGGGCAACTCAACCGTATTGCCCTGTGTGGACTAATCTACCACCTTAACTGTCCCGGGCCGTTCCGGCGAAATCGCCATCGGGTAGCATGGAAAACACCGTCCCAGAAGCCGTCAGGAAAAGTGGAGCAGTAGGGATGTAACATCGCAAGCAATATTGCGAGCTGCCGCCGGATGGGCACAACGAGGCGGCAGGACAGCTGCTCGGTTCTTCCAGCCCCGATCCGGTTTCGAAGGAATAACCAGATGCGCCTGTCAGGGGCGCGTTTGTTATCCGCCTGCCGCGGCTAGCATCGAACCGGTACATCGGCTGGTTCCACAACTGCAGGAATAGTCGGCAGCCAACTCGGGGGTGATCGCCTCATCGATCGTGAGTCCATAGGCGATGAACAGCTCGTCACCCGGTATCACGTCCCTGAGTGTCTCGATGAAAACCCGCCCCCGCTCGTCCTCGATCGCCTCGCAGTTCGGCTGGCAGGAGTGGTTCAGCCAGCGGGCGCTATTGCCCCCGACGCTGCCGTCAATCACGCGCCCGTCAGCCAGTCCAAATATGAACGTATGGCCGGGCATGCCGGAGCGCCGGAACCGGGCAGAGGCCCGTCGCCACGATGTCACCTCACCGCGATATTCGAAGATCCGCTGGCCGGCTGGGATTGCCTGTAGCGCGAAGACGCCTCGCCCGTGAACCGATGATTTCCTGACTGTCACGCGCCGCACTTCATCACTCCCGATCCGTTGAAGGCTGCGAGCATAGCGAGCGGCGCGCTGCGCGGCAACCGGTACCGTCGCGTCAGAACAACCTGGTCTGCCTGGGATCGCGTGGCGGGGGTCGGGATACGTCAGTCCGGCTGGTTCGTCGACATTTGCCGCTCCTGTCTCCGACCCGCTGTAGCCGTGCCAGCATCACGCATTCCGCTGCCTCATCTTTGATGCGCAACTCGAACACGCCGGTTTGGCCGGACGGACACGGCGCCGTTGCGCGGAACGACAGGCGCAGACCCCGCCGTTTCGCGCGGGCAATCATCTGCGTGCGACTCATGCCGTGCCAGCAATCCGACATGAAGCGCGTCACTGTCCCGGGCAGGGACTCATGCGCGACGCCCGGTGGAAGCGTCAGTCCGGCGAGCAGATAGATATCAGCCATGCAGCCCGTTTCCCTGGTGGCGAGTACCTTTGCGTTTATACCGCTTTTTTGCGGCGCGTTGCTGCTTTGGCGGTCGGCACGGTGCGCGACGAACGGGTCGCCCGTGGCGCCTTCCGGACGCCGGCCGAGGCGGCCAGGGCGGCCGATGGCCGGGTTTCCCGCGCATGCGCTTCGGCCTCCCGCAGCGTCATCATCTCTGTCTGCAGCCGCACATTTTCTGCCTGAATGGCATCCAGCCGCCCCTGCAGCACGCCCGCCTGATGACGTGCATCGCCCAGCTGCGCCTGCATCGCTTCAGATGCACGGCGATGGTCGGCCTCCTTCCGCTCCGCGCGCCGCGTGGCTTCGTCCAGCTCCTTCTGCAGCTTCGTCGCGGTACTGCGCTCGCGGTCAATTTCGAGCAGCGCGCGCTTCTCGGCTGCGCGGAGCCGCTCCTCCGCGCGCTCAGCCGCTTCCCGCTGGCTGGCCAGGTCGCGCGAAAACCCTTCCCTTGCCTCCGCCAGTTCGCGCTCGCGCGCGGCCAGCGCCGTCTGGACCCCCGCCAGTTCCGCCGCCAGCGCCTGTCGTTGCGCGTGGCCTTCGGCCTGTGCCCTGTCCAGATCCCGTATCTCGATCTGCGCGGCCAGCAGCGCCGCTGTGCGCTCATCGAGCGCCGTCTCGGTGCGACCCAGTTCGTCCCGCGCGGCGGCGACCGCCTGCTGCGCCTCGACGCGCTGCGCCTCGACCTCGTCGCGCAGCGCGTCGAGCGTGGCCTCCGCTGACGCGGTGGCGCGCGTCCAGAGAGTCGCCACCAGTTCGCCGGCGGCGGCACCGAGATCGGCGGGCAGGTCGGGGTGCTCGATGCGCACCCGGCTTTTTTCGCGCAGCTCGGCCCAGAACTCGCCGAGCACGGCAGCGGGCGTGCCCATGCTGCCACGCCTCACCAGCTGGTATAGCCGGTTCGCGGTCGGCGTCTGGCCGAAGCGGAAAAACAGCAGCGCACAGACCTCGCGGTACAACTCGCGCGTCCTGGGGAATTCCCCCTTCAGCCGGTCGATTTCGGCGGCGAGGCGGGCCTCGTCAGGCTGGACAGCGGGCTGGGCGTCAGACATGGACGGGAAACCTCGTTAAGTGGCGTAAATATTACAACGTAAACCGCCATATATACAACGATTATGGCCACTTACCCGACATTAGGCCTATAATGTCGTGTAGCTAGCCGGAAGCACCGGCCGTCATCGCGTCACACCTTTGGGAGCCGCCCGGACCGTGTCGAACACCCCGATTGCGTCCATCCAGCCCGTCGAGTGGCTCATCGTTCCGGAAATGCTGGATGGCCGCGACGGCACCAACCGCGGCGACACTGCGCATTCGCAGCTGTCGGCCCGCAATGACCTCGATGCGGTGCGCGCGTGGCTGTCCAACTATGCGGACACGAAGACGACTTTCGACAGTTACCGCAAGGAAGCCGAGCGCCTGCTGCTGTGGGCCGTCGTGCAGTGCGGCAAGCCGCTGTCGTCGCTCACGCACGAGGATCTGCTGCTGTTCAGGGCATTTCTCGTCGATCCCCAGCCGGCAGACCGCTGGGTTTCGGCCGGTGGCGGCAAGTACCCACGCGGCGATGCCCGCTGGCGGCCGTTCAACGGCCCGCTGTCACCGGCCAGCCAGCGCCAGGCACACACCATCCTGAACGGCATGTTCACCTGGCTGGTGGACGCCGGTTACCTGCGCGGCAATCCGATGGCGCTGCTGCGCCAGCGCGCCAAACGCGCGGCGCCGCGGGTCACGCGCTACCTGTCGGCCACGCTGTGGGATGAGGTCAAGGCCTTCGTCGCGCAGTTGCCGCGGGACACCGCGCGCCAGCAGGCGTACGCCGCCCGCTGCCGGTGGCTGACCACCCTCTTCTACCTGCAAGGGATGCGCCTCTCCGAGGTTGCCGCAGGCAGGATGGGCGACTTCTCGCGCCGGCTCGGCGCCGACGGCCACGAGCAGTGGTGGCTCGACATCGTCGGCAAGGGCGACCGGGAACGGGTTGTCCCCGCGTCGCCCGAACTGATCACCGAGCTGGCCCGCTACCGGAAAGCGAACGGTCTCCCGCCGCTTCCGGGCCGCACCGACGACACGCCACTGGTCATCCCGTTCAGGGGAAAGAGGCGCTGCATGTCGCGTTCCGCCGTGCACGATGCGATCAAAAGCGTCTTTGGACATTCGGCGGACTGGTTACGCGCCCGCGGACCTGAATTCAAGGATCGCGCCGGCGAGCTGGACCGGGCGTCGGCGCACTGGCTGCGACACACTTCGGGCTCGCATCAGGCCGACGGGGGTGTCGACCTGCGCACGGTGCGCGACAACCTCGGCCACGTGTCGCTGACCACCACGAGCCTTTACCTGCATGAGGAAGAGGACAGGCGCCATCGCGAAACGGTGAAGCGTCACCGGATGAACTGGGAGACGCAACCGACCGGAGAAGCCGGCTCTTCGAAGAAAGACCTCTGACCGACAGCCAATACAAGTACCAGCCGCTGATCGACAGCATTAAATGCACGGTGTATAAGCGCTTCGATGAATCTGAAGTCAACTGCTAGTGTCTTGAGTTAGAAATTCATTGAAAGATGTCAATCCCGTACTAAAGTGTCTTGTGTGGCACTTGATACGGGAGGTAACGATGAGCGGACGGCCCAAAGGAGAACTCGTGCTGAGCGAATCGGAACGCGAACAACTGCAAGCGCTGACGATGCGACGCAAGACGGCACAGGCCCTGGCATTGCGGGCGCGCATCGTGCTGGCTTGTGCCGATGGTATGGATAACAAGACAGTTGCGGCGAAACAGCGGGTCACTCAGCAAACGGTTTCGAAGTGGCGGGCGCGGTTCGTGATCCACCGTCTGGACGGACTGCTTGATGCGCCTCGGCCCGGCGCGCCGAGAACGATCGATGACGCGCGCGTCGATGCTGTCATTGCGAAGACGCTCGAGTCCGTTCCTGTCGGAGCGACTCACTGGAGCACGCGCACGATGGCTCATGAGATGAAATTGTCGCAGACCGCAGTCACGCGAATCTGGCGTGCTTTTGGTTTGCAACCGCATCGGCAGGAAACGTTCAAGCTCTCCAGCGATCCGATGTTCGTCGACAAGGTGCGAGATATCGTCGGGCTTTATCTGGATCCGCCGCTCAAGGCCATGGTGCTGTGCGTGGACGAGAAGAGCCAGATTCAGGCGCTGGACCGCACGCAACCCATATTGCCACTTGCACCCGGCAT
>NZ_JBNDMO010000024.1:0-97481 GCF_050436625.1 Paraburkholderia sp. GAS334
CGAACGGTTTTGTGTGCGGGTTCGTAAGGCCGCGGGAGTAGCACCATGAAAATCAATACCGATGCAATTGATGAAGTCGCCCTGGCACTCCTCTATCTGACCCTGCATGATCGATACCGCGCATGGAAGGGTTTCGACTGGGATGTGCTAAATCGGCTCTACGAACGCGGCTTCATTGATGATCCGGTCAACAAGACGAAATCCGTGATCTTTACCGAAGAAGGGTTGCGCGAGTCCGAGCGGCTTTTTAATCAGCATTTCGTCATTTCGGATAGAGCGGAAGATTGATTCAACGAACTTCTAACTCAGGACACTAGGGCTGTGCTTGCATACCGTTCTCGCCGGGCCGCATGGATGCGTCGGCGGAACAGACGGACATTGAATCGATCAACATGCTCGAACCGGCCGCCGACGGCTTCCGCAACTTCCTCAAGGGCGAGTTCCCCGTGTCCGCCGAGGCGCTGCTCGTCGACAAGGCTCAGTTGCTCATGCTGAGCGCGCCGGAGATGACTGCGTTGATTGGCGGCTTGCGCGTGCTCAACGTCCACACGGGCCGGGACGCGCACGGTGTCTTCACCGAGCGTCCCGAAACGCTCACCGACGACTTCTTCCGCAACCTCCTCGACATGAGCACCGAATGGCAGCCGGTCTCGGCGGCGAAGGACGTGTTCGAGGGCCGCGACCGCAACACCGGCAAGCTCAAGTGGACCGGCACGCGCGTCGACCTGATCTTCGGTGCGCACTCGGTGTTGCGCGCGCTGAGCGAGGTCTATGCGAGCGCGGACGGCGAGCAGAAGTTGGTGCGCGACTTCGTGGCCGCGTGGGTCAAGGTGATGAACCTCGACCGTTTCGAGCTCGCGTGAAGGAGGCTTGGGTCACGCGACGAATGACGTATGTCGTCAACGCGTGACTCGAGGGATTGGGCGAGGTAACCGGAGGGTTCTCTCGGGCATTCGAGGCCGACGCGCGAGAGATGCCGATCAGAATGAGGATGACTGCGGGTCCTTTGCGGCTGCGTTGGAGCCGTGAGCGCCCGGCAGCGAGCCGAACATGTGCTGGCCGCATTTCGCCTCGCGCCATGCGGCACCCAACTTCGAACCGGAGAGCACCCTGCGCGCGAGCGGCAGTATCTGCTCGCCGGCCAGCATGCCCAGCAGGCCCATCAGCGCAATGGTGGGCGGCGCCGGCGATTGCACGCCGATCGCACCGTAGACGACCCCGGCAAGGATGCCGGCCAACAGGGAAAGGATATACGGTTTCATAGTGCGAGCCTCATTGACGACCTGTCCCATGACAGGATCTACCGAGCGAATTCGTGGAAAGCCTAGCGGTTACTCTGCATTAAGAAAATCCCGATTAAGGCTTTTTAAGATTAATTATTCGGCCATAAAATTTAATCCCTTTTTTAGTTGTTGCTGCTCTGTCTTTGCGTGTCAAATAACCGCAGCTGGATGTCGAATCGCCCAGCGCCAATGCACGTCGGACGCCCGCCGGCCAGGCCGGCATGGCGACTTCCTCCTCTGTCCGGTTCAAAGGAAATACCCGTCATGAACAATTCGAAGCTCGAAGTACTCACTCCGCAGAACAGCCAACTGATCATCATCGATCACCAACCGCAAATGGCGTTCGGCGTTCAGTCGATCGACCGTCAGGTGCTGAAGAACAACGTCGTCGGTCTGGCCAAGGCGGCCAAGGTGTTCGACATTCCGACCACGATCACCACGGTCGAATCGCAGAGCTTCTCGGGTTACACGTATCCGGAACTGCTCGACGTGTTCCCCGAGCACAAGGTGCTCGAACGCACGTCGATGAATTCGTGGGACGACCAGAAGGTGCGCGACGCGCTCGCGGCGAATCGCCGCAAGAAGGTGGTCGTGGCGGGTCTGTGGACCGAGGTCTGCAACACGACGTTCGCGCTGTGCGCCATGCTCGAAGGCGACTACGAGATCTACATGGTGGCCGACGCATCGGGCGGCACGTCGAAAGACGCGCATGACTTCGCGATGCAGCGTATGGTCCAGGCGGGCGCCGTGCCCGTCACGTGGCAGCAGGTCCTGCTCGAATGGCAGCGCGACTGGGCTCACCGCACGACCTACGACGCCGTGATGGCGATCGCGAAGGAACACTCGGGCGCGTACGGCATGGGCGTCGACTACGCATACACGATGGTCCACAAGGCAGCGCAGCGCACCGCTACGCAGCACGAGGTGCTGCCGGCCGTACCGGCACGTTAATCGCCTCGTCGTCGCGATCGCCGGAACCGGGGCGATGCGTTCCGCGTAAAGGCGGCGGTAGCGCATGCGATCTGCCGATCGCTGCGCTGCAGTGCATCCCCCGCGAGGTACTCGGGTTGAACCGCGAGGTCTCGCATCAGCATTCCACACTCACAGAGAGACTGATCGTATGGAATCTTATCTGCTGTCCCTCGCTGCAGGGATGCTGATAGGCGTGATCTACAGCGTGATCAAGGTCCGCTCGCCCGCGCCTCCGCTCGTTGCCCTCATCGGCCTGCTTGGCATGTTGATCGGCGCGCAGGCCGTTCCATCCCTGAGGCAATTGTTGGGCTTTTAACCGAACTGACAGAAACGAGGAAACGCAAATGGGCGCAACCGCTACCCATCCCGATCTGATTTTGCATAACGGACGGTTCACGACGCTGGATCGTTCGAACCCGGTCGCTAGTGCCGTGGCGATTGCCGACGGCCGCTTCGTCGCGGTCGGCAGCGATGCGGACGTCATGCCGCTTGCGGGCCGTGCGACTAAAGTTATCGATCTCGGTGGCCGGCCCGTGCTGCCTGGCCTCATCGACAATCACCTGCATTTGATTCGCGGCGGTCTGAACTACAACATGGAGCTGCGCTGGGACGGTGTACGCTCGCTCACCGTTGCCATGGAGATGCTCAAGCAGCAGGTCGCGATCACGCCCGCGCCGCAATGGGTGCGCGTGGTCGGCGGCTTCACCGAGCACCAATTCGAAGAGAAGCGGCTGCCGACGCTCGATGAGCTGAACGCCGTCGCGCCGGATACGCCCGTGTTCATCCTGCATCTGTACGACCGGGCGCTGCTCAACGCCGCCGCATTGCGCGTCGTGGGCTATACGAAGGACACGCCGGAGCCGCCGGGCGGCACGATCATGCGCGACAGCGCAGGCAACCCCACCGGGTTGCTGCTCGCGAACCCCAATGCGTCGATCCTCTACGCGACACTCGCGAAAGGCCCGAAGCTGCCGATAGAGTATCAATACAATTCGACGCGCCATTTCATGCGCGAACTCAACCGCCTTGGCGTGACCGGCGCGATCGATGCCGGCGGCGGCTCGCAGAACTACCCGGACGATTACGAAGTCATCCGCAAGCTCCACGATGCCGGCGAAATGACGGTGCGCATCGCGTACAACCTCTTCACGCAAAAGCCGCAGGCCGAAAAGGAAGACTTCGTGAACTGGACCGGATCGGTCAAGTATCACGATGGTTCGGACTACTTCCGCCACAACGGTGCGGGTGAAATGCTGGTGTTTTCGGCGGCCGACTTCGAGGACTTCCGCGTGGCGCGCCCCGAACTGCCGCCCGGAATGGAAGGCGAGCTCGAAGGCGTCGTGCGGGTACTCGCGCAGAACCGCTGGCCGTGGCGCCTGCATGCGACCTACGACGAAACCATCAGCCGCGCGCTCGATGTGTTCGAAAAGGTCAACAAGGATATTCCGCTCGACGGTATCAACTGGTTCTTCGACCACGCGGAAACCGTTTCGGAGCGCTCGATGGATCGCATCGCAGCGCTCGGTGGCGGCATCGCGGTTCAGCATCGCATGGCCTACCAGGGCGAGTATTTCGTCGAGCGCTATGGCGCCCAGGCGGCGCAAGCCACGCCGCCCGTCGCGAGAATGCTCGAGAAGGGCATCAAGGTCTCGGCTGGCACCGATGCGACCCGCGTCGCGTCGTACAACCCGTGGGTGTCGCTCGCATGGCTCGTGAGCGGCAAGACGGTTGGCGGTCTGCGGATGTATCCGCAACGTAACCTGCTCGATCGCGATACGGCGCTGCGCATGTGGACGGAGTACGTCGCCTGGTTCTCGAACGAAGAGGGCAAGAAGGGGCGCATCGTGCCGGGGCAGCTCGCCGACCTGATGGTTCCGGACCGTGACTTCTTCTCGTGCGCGGAGGACGACATTGCCGGCACCACCGCATTGCTCACGGTGGTCGGCGGAAAGATCGTCTGGGGCGCGGGCCCGTTCTCGCAACACGATCAGCCCATCCCGCCTGCAATGCCGGACTGGTCGCCGGTGCGCCAATACGGCGGCTATGGCGGCTGGGGCGCGACGCAGCGCGACGGCGCGCCGCTCGGGCGTGCCGCTGCCGCGGCGCCGTGTGCCTGCGCGAGCGCCTGCGGCGTGCATGGCCATGCGCACGCGAGCGCGTGGGCCAGTGCGTTGCCGACTTCGGATGCAAGGGGCTTCTGGGGCGCATTCGGCTGCTCTTGCTGGGCGATCTGACATGACGACATGGAACGGCAGCACCAACCCCGCATGGGTTGATGCGCTGCTATCGCAGCCGTGGGTGGGACCGCTCGTGCGCCTTGCGCTCGTGTCCGCCTACCTCATCGGCGGTGTCACCAAAGCACTGAACTTCGAGGGCGCGGTTGCGGAGCAGGCGCATTTCGGCCTGCACCCGGCCGCTCTCTGGGCAGCGCTCGCGGTGGCGGTCGAGATCGTCGGCTCACTGTGCGTGGTATTGCGCCGCTTCACATGGATCGGCGCTGGCGGCCTCGGCATGCTGACCGTCGTCGCGATGCTGGTTGCCAACGACTTTTGGAACCATGCCGGTGCCGAGCGCTTCATGGCGCTCAACAGTTTTTTCGAGCATCTTGGACTGATCGCGGGCCTGGTGCTCGCGACCCTGCTCGGCGATATGCAGCGTCCGGTCGGCGAGAACCGCGCCTGACCGATTGATCAGTACGATGAAATATCAAGGAAATTCCGCTATGAAAGCAATTCGCACTGCCTTAGTTTCACTTATGATCGCGGGCGGTCTCGCCACCGCGCCCGTTTCTTTCGCGAAGCCGCCCGTAATGCCGATCGAATCGCCGTCGGTCGCAGTCGGTCCACAGTACGACACGACGCACGTATACGTAGCGCCAGAGAACTTCGATCGCTTCACCGACAGTTTCGTGGCGACGTTCGGCGGCAGCAAGTCGAAACAAGGGGTGTTCCAGGTCACGCCGACACCGAGCCAGACGATGTCGCAGCTCGTGTTTACCCCGGCAGGCACGATATCCGTATTCGGCTTCAAGACGCCCATGCCGTATCCGTTCGGCGCGGAGCGCACGGGCTACCTCGTGACGGATATGGACGCGGCGGTGAAGTCGGCGCGTGCACTCGGTGCGGATGTGATCGTCGATACGTTCCCCGACCCGATCGGCCGCGACGCAATCATCACGTGGCCGGGCGGCACCAACATGCAGCTCTACTGGCACACCGAGGCGCCGCATTACGACAAGTTGCAGACCATTCCCGAAAATCGGGTCTACGTGTCGCCGCAAAGCGTGCACAAGCTGGTTCACGATTTCGTTAAATTCTCACACGGCAAGGTGGTGTCCGATGACCTGAAGGCGCCGGGAGTCGAGATCGGCAGACCCGACGACACCTATCGCCGCATTCGGATCGAATCGCCGTTCGGCAAGATGACCGTGCTCGTGACGGACGGCCACTTGCCTTACCCGTACGGGCGCGAAGTGACCGGCTACGAAGTATCGAATCTGGCCGATACGCTTCAAAAGGCGAAGACCGCTGGCGTCAATGTGCTGGTGCCGCCGTTCACGTCGGCTGGCCGTGATGCCGCGATCGTGCAGTTCCCCGGGGGCTATATCGCCGAAATTCACGCGGTCGCGGCGCAATGAAGTCTGAGGACTCGATCCTTGCCGCGATCGCCGGCTTTGTCGATACGCTGAGCTTCGTTGCATTGTTCGGTTTGTTCACCGCACACGTGACGGGCAACTTCGTATTGATAGGCGCCGGCATCGCCGGCTCCGGGCAGGGCGTTCTGCTCAAGCTGATCGTGTTCCCCGCGTTTATCGGCGGGGTCGTTCTCAGCAGCCTGCTCGTGCGTTGGCTCCCGCAGGGACAGGCACGTCAGGGCGCACGCTTGCTTTATGCGGTGCAGGCCGTGCTGATAGTCGGCTTTTGCCTCGCCGGCGTATGGGCGACGCCGATCAGCCAGCCAGATAGCCTGCCTGTCATCCTGGCGGGCGTCGTGGGGGCGTTCGCGATGGGTGTGCAGAATGCGCATCCGCGCCTAGTCCAACGCCCTGGTGTGCCCAACACCGTAATGACGGGCAATGTCACGCAAGCCGTTCTGGATGTGATCGACATGCTGTCGCCGGACACGGCCGACAGCGTGCGTGCAGCGGCGTGCTTGCGCTTCCGGTTGATGATGCCTGCGATTGTCGCGTTTGCCGGTGGTGCGGTGGCCGGCGCACTGGGAGTGGTCTACATGGGCTTCTGGGCGCTGCTTGCGCCGGCGTGTGCTCTCGCCGGGCTGGCGGTGACTACGGGAGAGCATGAGCGCGCGATTGCAGCGGGGCGCTCATGAATCCAGGCGGCGAAGAACATCATCCTGCTCAGGCTGGGCGCGTGCGCGGGACGAGCAAACACAAACACGAGCCGACAAAGGCAAGGAAATCCATGGTATCGAGCAAGATGCGCGGGCGTCGATTCGAGAAGGCAGCGCGCTGGACGGCCATCGCCGGGCTGCTGCTGGCGGGCGCCGACGCGGCGTTCGCAGACACAGCTGCGCAACCGGTTGCAGGTGCGAGCCTCGCGGCTGACGCAGCCGGCGCGAACACAGGCACCGCATTGAATGCCGCCACAATGACCGATGCATGCAACGTCAAACGTCCTGCCGTGATGTTCAACCGCTGGCAGGAAGACTGGTCGGTGCTTGCGAACCCATGCGTTCCGCGCAAGCCGCTCGACAGCCTCAAGTACATTCCGCTCGGCGGCGACCCCGCGTCATATCTGTCGCTTGGTGCGAACCTGCGTGAGCGTATCGAAACCAATGACGCCCCGCTGTTCGGTGTCGGCTCTGCGCAGTCGGATACCTATCTGCTTCAGCGCATCGAAGTGCATGCCGATGCACATCTCGCCGAGCACTGGCAGTTCTTCGTCCAACTTGAGGATGCGCGAGCGTTTGGCAAAAACGTGGTCACGCCGGTGGACAAGAATCCGCTCGATCTCGAGCAGGCATTCGTGGCCTACACTGGAGCGCTCGGCGGCGGTACGTTCAAGTTTCGCGTTGGCCGCCAGGAAATGGCATTCGACTTGCAGCGTTTCATTGCCGTACGTGATGGCCCGAACGTACGACAGGCCTTCGATGCCATCTGGGCAGACTACGAATACCAGAAGTGGCGCTTTATCGCCTACGCAACGCAGCCCGTGCAGTACCGCAACGCGACCGTGTTCGACGAGGTGTCGAACCGCAATCTCACTTTCAGCGGCGTGCGTTTCGAGCGGCAATCCGTCGGGCCGGGTGACATGTCCGGGTACTGGTCCCGCTATAACAACACCAACGCGCGATACCTCGACGCTCAGGGTTCTGAGCACCGCGACGTCTGGGACCTGCACTATTTCGGCACGCGCGGCGGCGTCGATTGGGATGCGGAGGCGATGCTGCAGACGGGAACGGTCGGTAATAGTACGGTTCTCGCGTGGGCGGTTGGCTCGCTCGCAGGTTACAAATTCGACATGCCGTGGACGCCGCGCGTCGCACTGCAGATCGATGCGGCGTCCGGCGACCGGCACCCGCATGATGGTCGGCTCGAGACCTTCAATCCGCTATTTCCGAACGGCTATTACTTCACGCTGGCAGGCTATACGGGCTACGCGAACCTGATCCATATCAAACCGTCGATTACGCTCAGGCCTTCGGCCAGTCTCACGCTGCTTGGCGCGCTGGGCTTCCAGTGGCGCGAGACGACTGGCGACGCCGTGTACCAGCAGCCGAATCAGCCTGTGCCGGGCACGGCGGGCAAAGGCAGCCTGTGGACAGGTATGTACGTGCAATTGCGCGCGGACTGGACGATTGCGGCCAACCTGGTAGGTTCGGTCGAAGCCGTGCACTTCCAGGTGGGAAACTCGATTCGTAAGGCGGGCGGCCGCAATGCCGACTACGCGGGCGTCGAACTCAAGTACGGGTGGTAGGACTTGCCGGCTATCGTGCCGATCCCGGCGGCGTCAGGAGCGTTGCGGGGATCGCGCCCTGTGTCTACGTCGTTCAGGCTTTGACTACGGCTGGCCCGATCGACGAACGGGTTCGTTGTTCAGACGCTTAAGGGCAACAGCTCGCCGAGAAAGCTAACATCGCCTTCGAGAGGTTTTTGAACTGCCCTCCTGGCGGCGTGCTCATCCGACGCGCACTGGAATTTCTCCGCGACGTACGTCCGGGTGCATTCGAACAGGCTATACATCGCCTCCGGCCCGTCGATACAGACGTTGACAAGCGACTTCGAGACAAGCTCATCGATGTTTTCAATCAAGCTGCCTGTCGTCACTGCCATGTCGTTGTCGACTCCACGCAGCGAATCGAAGCTAAACGGTCCGACGAACCGGGAAAGTTGAACGAGCAGGGACTGGGCCGAGTCGCTCAACAGGTCGAAGCTGACATCGAGGGCTGCCCGTAGACAGCGATGCCGCGCCGTCGCAGTGCGGTATCCCCCGGATAGGAACGACAGTCCATCGCTCAGAAGGCGTTGCACGCCTTCGACGCCCAACAATTCCGCCCTGCCGGCGGCCAACTCGATTGCGAGTGGAATACCATCCAGGCGCTGACAAATCTTTGCGATGCTCGCTATCTCGCCGATGCGAGGGACAAACCTCGGATGCATCTGCTGCGCATGGTGGACAAACAGCTGGACAGCCGGGCTGTCCAACATCTCGTCGCAACGGTCCGTAAGTTTGGGAACGCCAAGCGGGTTCACCCGGAAAACCGTCTCGTTGCGAATCTTCAGGGGCTCCCGGCTCGTCACCAGGAACTGGATATTCAGGCTTGCCGCCAACAATGCTTCCACGATTTGTGCAACCACTGAGATGACGTGCTCCGCACCATCGAGTATCAACAACCACGGCGCATTCGACAGCGCTGCGCCCAGACGCTCGGAAGAGACGACGTCCTCCGGCATGTCGACACCGCAACCGTACGCGATGGCACTCAGCACCTGGTCGATCGTGGCTGCGGATGAAAGATCGACAAAGGCCACCGTCGCCGGGCATGACGGCGCTATCCGATAGGCGAGTTCAAGTGCAAGACTCGATTTTCCGACACCACCTGTGCCCGTCAGCGTAAGCACCTGGGAGTCGACCAATGCCTCGGCTGCCTTGGCCACGACCACGTCTCTCCCGACGAGATTCCCGACGCGGCGCGGGAGCGGCCGCGGACTGGCGGCAGTACGGAGTTTCGGCTGTACGTCCCGAGACGGGGCCAACCGGTAGCCACGGCGCGCGACCGTGACGATGAGGTCCCGGTCATCACCCAGCGCCTTGCGCAGCGCAGAGATGTTGACGTCGATATTGCAGTCTTCGACGACGGTGCCGGGCCAGACCGTCTGCATCAGCTCGGACCTCGACACCACTCGACCGTTTGCCGAGGCGAGCGTCGCCAGCAGGTCGAAGGCGCGAGAGCCCAGTCGCACATCCTCGCCATCGCGCCGCAAGCGTCGCGCGTCCATATCGAGTTCGATCCGGCCGATTTTCATAAGGTCGCCTCCAGCAAGGGAAATAGGCACGCGTGTCTTCGCCAGCGGTGAGTGGTGAAGTTATGTCGGCTACCGACGGAGTGCGCGCTTTATAACGCTGCTGGCGTGTCTGAACGCAGCGTCTGTCGGGCAGGTGTCAGCCAACCCATCGAAAACCATGAAGTCATGAATCGTGCCGATATAACGAGCGGCGTTCACTCTGACGCCTGCGCGCATGAGCTTGCGGGCATATTCTTCGGCGTCGTCTCGCGTAATGTCGTTCTCTGCCGTGATGACGAGTGCGGCGGGCAGGTCTTCGAGTTCGTCGGGTTTCGACTTTATCGGCATCGCCGCCGCGAGTGACCGCGATCTTTCAGGAAACTGTGACTCGATGAAACGCTCCAGCGCCCTGGCCGTCATACCGGGCCCCGTCGCGAACTGACGATATGACTGCGTGGTGGCGTCTGCCGACAGGATGGGGCAAAACAGCACTTGCAGGCGCAGACTCGGGCCATGCCGGTCTCTCGCCCATCGCGCCACGACTGCAGCGATGTTTCCGCCTGCACCATCGCCGGCCACCGCGATCGCGCGACCATCGAGCTGCAGCACTTCGGCATGTGCAACGACGTATTGCAGCGCGGCGTATGCCTCTTCGTTCTGTGTCGGGAACAGGACCTGAGGCGCTGGTGAACAACGGACGAAGACAACCGCCACCTCTGCTTCAGCCGAAAGGCGTGAGACGAGCCTGCGGTGGGTTGCGAAGCTCGCCATGCGCCAGCCGCCGCCCGGATAGTAGAGCACGACGGGCAGTAAGCCCGGCGCGCCGGCCGGTCGCACGATGTGCACGTCAATGGTGCCCGTCGGTCCGGTCTTGAAGGTCAGCGCTTCGATGGTGACGGCATACTCGTCTGCGCAACTGTCGTCACTGTCGGCGCGGCCGGGAAACGATGGCTGTTCGGCGAGCAGCGAATCCGGATGCATGCCGGCTTCGGCCACCAGATCGAGAAACTGCTGCGTCTCGGGGTCCAGCACCGGGTGGGATGACCATGGCGTCGCGAGACGCGGTGACGCGGAATCGACGGTACTTGCAGGCGGAACGTGGTCCATGAAAGCCGACATATCAGAGTTGAGCGGTTGGGGGACTCCCAGTCGCGCCTCACACAGTGTCGACTGCACCTGTTGAGCCTGAAACGATGTCGAGTCCCGGTAGCCGCTATTCTCCAGCCGGTGGGTCCGGACCGTTCAGTTAAAGTTTGCTAAGAAGCGTTAGCCAGGGATGCAATCCCGGCAGCGCGCCAGCATCACGTTTCGCCGCCGCGAGCCCCACCCGTGCAAGCAGCGGGCCACTGCACGCCTGAGCGCGCGTATTCATGAAGCGTCTCGCTCACCCAGCACGGCTCTGCAACGCGATCCGCCAGAATCAGCGCATTCATGGAGACTTTGCACCCGGCGCTGGCAAACGCTTCCAGTTGCGGAACGGTTGCCCTCGATAGGGTCACGGGCTTGCCGGCAAGGATGTGTTCGAATCCTTCGCCGTAGACGTCCCAATGCGCCAATCCGCGCCGGCTCGTGCACTCGCGAAGCATGCGCGTGAGCTGCCGGGCGAAGTCATGCTCGCCTGCCCAGATCATGATGGGTATTGAACCGAGTGCGAGGCCGTAGACGAGCGACAGGTCGTGCTCGATCGAAGCGACGAGTTCGGCGCAGTCCCTTGCCAGCCTCACGGCGCGCTCAGTCTCGCCTTGCAGCCAGAGAATTCGCATGTACACCGTCATGCTCGCGATGCGGCCATCCATTTGCGCATCGTTTGCCTTTGAAAGGTTTTCCCGCGTGGGGCCAGCTTCGAGCGCGATGACCCTCTCGATCAGCGTACGCGCTTTCGCCTGATCGCCGAGGTAATGGTGTGCATAGGCGAGATTGCGGCCCGACATCTGATTGAGCGTCGAGTCTGCGGAACGATCCGCGAACGCCTGCATCGCCTCGGCCAGTGCGAGACCTTCCAGGTATCGACCTGTGACAAGCCGATGTGCAAATACGCCCCACAGAATGCGGAATTCCAGCGCCTCGTCACCCAGTCGTCGGCTCAGCGCGTAGGCACGTTCAAAAGCGCGTGCCATTTCGATGGTTGGCCCACGCGTATGCCAGAGCGAGTGTCCGTAGGCCACCAGCAGTTCGGCGTGCCGCGTGCTGCCGGCCTGCTCGGAGCGCTCGGAGCGCTCAACCGCTGCAATGGCGTGTTCGGCCATGCTGAGGAACTCGTGTGGCAGCGACAGATGGAGCCAGAGCGGCGCCGTGGCGATAACGAGGTCGATTTCGAGCTCCGGATCCCCCTCCTGATGGGAGGCCCACTCGAACGCCGCGCGGATATCGTCGATTCGCTTGCTGAGCTGGGCCAGCCATTGCGGTTGTGCCTTGCCCTCCCAGGCGGCGCCCAGGTCCGCGAAGGTCTCGCAGCAATGTATGGTATGGAGGCGCCTGGTCGCGTTCGCTTCGCCGGCTTCCAGCAATCGAAGGTGTGCGTATTGGCGGGTCGTGTCGAGAAGCCGATACGGGTTGTCGGCGTCACCGATATCGCGTGCGACAAGCGACTTGGCGACAAGGCCGCTGATCGCGTCGAACACCGCCAGTTCATCGATCTGCCCACAGCCTGCCACGGCAACGGCTTCACGCATGCCAAACGAAGAGCGCATCACCGACAGCCGGCGCAGGACGTGCTGCTCACGCGGGTCCAACAGCTCGTAGCTCCAGTCAAGCGTCGCTTTCAACGTCTGATGCCGCGGCAGTGCGGTTCGGCGCCCTTGTGTGAGCAGCGCAAAGCGGTCGTCCAGGCGCGCGGCGATCGCACGCACGTCCATGTGCGCGACGCGCGCCGCGGCAAATTCGATCGCCAAAGGAATTCCGTCCAGGCGCCGGCAAATGTCGGCCACGGCGCCGATGTTCGAAACCGTGAACTGAAAGGCGTCGTCGGCCGCCTTTGCGCGGTCGTGAAACAACGAGATGGCCGGAAAACTTCCGGCCGCCTCGATGCCGATCCGCGCACCGACGTCGGGAAACGGCAGGGCCGAAAGCCGATGCACCGACTCGCCATCCGCGCGCAACGGCTCCCGACTTGTTACCAGAAGGTGCACACCCGACGTGCCTTGCAGCAATTGTTCCGCGACCTGCGCGACCGCCTCGACGACATGCTCACAATTGTCGAGCACCAGGAGTATTGGGGTGTCGCCCAGTGAGGCAATCAGGCCGGGGACTGGATTGCCGCTGAATACGGCGACGCCGAGCGTCGACGCCACGGTACTGGCGACGCTCGCCTTGTCGGAAACGGGGGCGAAGTTGACGAATAGTGCGCGGATACCGGTACGCCCGGAAAAGCGATACGCGATAGCCACGGCGACCGTGGTTTTGCCGATGCCGCCGGGACCGGCGATGGTCAATAGCCTGCGTTCGGGAAGCTGGTCGGTCAGGCCGTCAATGACATCCTCCCGGCCGACGACCCGGGCGAGGGTCACGGGCAACGCTCGCGCACTTTCATCGGGGGTACTGGTCGGCGCAGTCGGCGCGGGGGCGGTGACTTGCGTAGCCCTCGTGGAATGGACCGGCACCGCCAGCCGATAGCCTCGTCCATTGTCGTTGACGATGTACCGGCTTTCCGATTGTCCATCGCTCAGCGCTTTCCGAAGGGTGGAAACGTGCACACGAAGCGCGCCATCGTCGACCACGCTTTCTTTCCAGACCTCGTCGCGCAGTTGACGCGTTGAGACCAGTTCGCCACCGTGCTCGGCTAGCACGATAAGAATATCGAGCGCACGACTGCCGATGCGGACTTCGTCACCATTTCTGGTGAGGACACGCTGCGGGAAATCGATGCGGAACGGGCCGAATGTCAGGCTATACCGGGTAACCATCAAAGCACCATGCGGGTCAACGGTACGATTATCCGTTGCGGTCAAAACAAGCTGTCCGGCAAATCCCATCCCTGCAAAGTCGGATACACGCGGGTGATTAGAATCGCTCTATCCCCGTGGCTTCGGTCGCGGACTGGCCTCCTGGATCGAAGGCGCGATTCTACCCGTTCATATCCTGGCGAAAAACTGCGGCTAGCGAGAAAGATATTTGAAAAAAGATCAAATATTGGCGATCGGCGTGTCAGAATCTCGACCCTAAACCTGTTCAAAAACGACACGATTTTGTTCCGAAAACAAGTATGAAGAGTACATTCGATGAGTTAGAGGCATTCGTTTCCGTGGTCGACACGGGATCCATCACGGCAGCCGCGAATCAGCTCAATCTAACCATTTCGGCAACGAGCCGAACGTTGGGGCGGCTCGAAGACAAGCTCGGGACGACGTTGTTGCGCCGGACGACACGCCGGCTGGAATTGACGGAAGAAGGACAAGCGTTTCTCCGCGACGCGAGGGCGATTATTTCGCTTCTGGAGAACGCGGAGGAGCAGATGGCAACCCGCCGCGAGCGACCGTCGGGGCGCTTGCGTATTGACGCAGCGACGCCATTCATGCTGCACGTCATCGTGCCGAACGTGCCGGGTTATCGAACTCGCTATCCGCAAGTGGAACTGGAGCTCAATAGCAATGAAGGGATCATCGATCTGCTCGAGCATCGCACCGATGTTGCCATCCGGATCGGCCAGTTGAAGGACTCGACCCTGCACAGCAGACCGGTGGGCAGCAGCCGTATGCGTATTCTCGCGAGCCCGGAATACTTGGACGCGCATGGCCAGCCGAGGCGGGTGGAGGATCTAAGGAAACTTTCACTGCTGGGATTCACTCAACCAGAAGGGTTGAATGTCTGGCCCATTCTCGGGCCCGACAATGCGCCTTACCGCATCTCGCCCGCCGTTCACTCCTCGAGTGGCGAGACGCTTCGGCAGTTGGCCCTGGCGGGTGCCGGCATTGTGTGTCTATCCGACTTCATGACGGCGCGCGACCGTCGCGAAGGGACGCTGGTGCAGCTTCTGCCTCGCCAGACACTGGATCTCCGGCAGCCGATCAACGCGGTGTACTACCGCAATACTGCGATTTCGTCGCGCATCGGGTCGTTCGTCGATTATCTGGTCGAGTCAGTGCGCGGTTCGGAATTCGAATGCTAGTGATGCCCGCGTGACCTTCAGGCGGGTAGCAGCCGCAATGGCTCGGTAATGGCCTGCGCAACCAGTAACCAGTCAAACGGATCGCGGTGAATATCGGCCAGATCGCGAACTGCCGCAGCGTGCGCCGCCGTCATGGGCAGTTCGCGAAAGCCCGCTTCTTCAATACGGGCTACTAGCTCGTTCACATCTGCGTCCAGCTTCGCGATTCCTGACTTCATTGCGATTTCCCAAATGCTCGCGTCGCTGACGAAAACGGTTGCTGCTCTCTTCAGAACTATTCAGCGTCGCGACAAGAACTTTTGGGCTCCCTATCGCTAACATTCTGACTCTAACTCAACTTGGTCGACAGGCGAGGCAAATATGATCGACGCAGGTAATACGGACGCAGGCCCAGTCGACGCTGAACCTCCATTTTCGTCCCTTGAGTATCGGCAGCACCAAATGTTTCCGCGCCTTTCTGATGCGGAGATCCGTAGTGCGAGCCGCTATGGCCGCCCCAAGGCGTTCAAGGTTGGCGATTCGATTTTCCGGACGGGGCGCGTTGCCGAAGGGCTATTCATCTTGCTGCACGGGAGTGTCCGGATCTATTCGTGCGATCCGCAAGGACGTACCACGGTCGTGACAGACCATCATTTCGGCCATTTCATGGCCGAAATGGCGCAACTCACCGGCAAACCGTCGCTGGTGGACGCGATTGCCATGACTGACTGCGAGACGCTCGTCCTGAACTCGGAGCAGTTGCGGGCGCTGATCATCGCGGACGCCCAGTTGGGCGAGCACATCATGCGCGCATTGATCCTGAGGCGTCTCGGGCTCATCGAGCAGGGGCTCGGTCCGATTATCGTCGGCAAGGGTGACGACGCGAGGGTGGTCCGCCTGCAAGGCTTTTTGCGGCGCAATGCCTATCCGGCTGCGGTGATCGATGCACACAAGGATTCGGACGCCGTGCAACTGCTTGCCGGCCTCACCTCGAAGGCCGAGGATTTTCCGCTTGTCTTCTGCCCGGACGGGTCGGTCCTGAGGGCGCCCGACGAAGTGGAGCTCGCCACCCGGCTCGGCCTCGTGCCGACGTTCAGTGCGTCGCAGCGTTACGACATCGCAATCATCGGCGCGGGTCCGGCGGGCCTCGCGGCGGCCGTTTGCGCAGCTTCGGAAGGGCTTTCGGTCGTCGTTTTCGATCGGCGCGCGCCGGGTGGTCAGGCCGGTGCGAGCGCACGTATCGAAAACTATCTCGGCTTTCCGACTGGCATATCGGGGCAAGCCCTTGCGGCACGCGCGTTTCAGCAGGCATTGAAATTTGGTGTTCACGTGGCCATTCCCAGTGCGGTCGATCGGGTCGAGGGCGCGGCGGGCAACTTCATGCTCGCGCTATCCGATCGACAGTGCGTTCGTGCGCGGACGGTCGTGGTCGCGAGCGGAGCGGTGTATCGAAAGCCTTCCGTGACGGGCTTTGAACGTTTCGAGGGCAGAGGGATCTACTATTGGGCGTCGCCCATCGAGGCGCGTCTCGTCAGCGGGAAAGACGTTGTGCTGATAGGTGGGGGTAACTCGGCTGGGCAGGCTGTCGTCTTTCTCGCCAACTTTGCGAAAAGCATACGCGTTCTGATACGTGGAGACGGTCTCGAAGCGACCATGTCCCGTTACCTGATAGACCGGCTCAGCGCTCTGCCAAACGTGTCGATTTGCGCAAGATGCACGCTCGAATCACTGGAAGCGAGCGACGGTGGTCTTGAGCGAATTCGCGTCTTTCATCACGACAAGGGCAGCGAGCTCATAGAGGCGCGGCATCTTTTCCTGTTCATCGGCGCGGATCCAAAAACGGACTGGTTGACATCGTTGGGCGTTCAGCTGGACGAGCGCGGCTTTGTCGAAACGGGATCGTCCGATGCGAGCGCAGGCACTCGGCGCCTCCCGCTCGAGACGAATGTGCCGGGGCTCTTCGCGATCGGTGACGTCCGTTCAGGCGCGCCGAAGCGGGTGGCCGCAGCGGTAGGGGACGGCGCAGCAGTTGTCAGCCAGATTCATGCGTGGCTCAGTCGAGACGAGGCGCGCGTCAAGGTTTCGTGAGGCGCGCAATGAGGAGCGTTACGCGCCAGACGCGGGCGCTCGCCAGACAATGCTCAATGTGCGCCACGCTCGGGCTGGGGCGTCCACTCGTGCTCTTCGCCAGGCACTTTGCCGAAGGTCTGCGCAGCCCAGGCTTGCCGCGCAGCCACGATCTTCTCGCGCGAACCGGACACGAAATTCCACTCGATGAAGCGTTCGCCCGGCAGGTGCTCGCCGCCGAGGAGCAACACGCGCGCGCCATGCGCGCTGGCGAGTTCGGCCGTTGTGCGCGGCTCCAGCACGGCCATCGTTGCAGGAGACAACGGCGTCCCGTCGATGCTCAGATCTCCGTCGACGAGATAGACGCCGCGCTCCTCGTGCTCGGCATCGAGTGCGAGGCGGCCGGCAGCCGCGAACTCGGCGTGGACGTAGAGCGTGGGTGAAAACACTTCGACCGGCGAGGTCTTGCCGAAAGCCGTGCCGGCGATCACGTGTACGGTTGCCCCGTCGCGCGTGAACGTCGGCAGCGTATTGGCCGGGTGATGAATGAACGCGGGCGTGGCGTCTTCATGTTCGACGGGCAGCGCGACCCAGGTCTGAATGCCGTGGATTGCCTGACCAACCGGCCGGTCCTCCAGCGGCGTGCGTTCTGAATGGACGATGCCGCGCCCGGCCGTCATCCAGTTCACGTCGCCGGGTACGATCTTCTGCCGGTAGCCGAGGCTGTCGTGATGCACGAACGAGCCTTCGAACAGGTACGTGACGGTCGCGAGGCCGATATGCGGATGCGGGAGCACGTCCACGCCGCTGTCAGCGGGCAGCACAGCTGGCCCCATATGGTCGAAGAAAATGAATGGTCCGATGAGGCGCGCGGCACGAGCGGGAAGCACGCGACGCACGATCAGGTTGCCGATGTCGCTTTCGCGCGGCGTGAGCATAGCCTTAATCGTAGTGGGCATGATCAATATCTTTCGTTGACGGTCGACGCGGATGCAAGCCGTTACGGCTCGAGCAGCCGCAACAGCCGCAGTTCCTCGAAATCAAGCTCGGATTCGATGCGATGCAGGACCGCGTCGTCTACCTTGCCGTCGCGATGTAGGCCGAGCAATGCCCCGCGCGACACGCCGACGAGTTCGAGTTCGACACGCAGGAAGTGCGCACGGTGTTCGATGCGGTCCGCGCCCAACTGGTAGGCGCTTTCGTTCGCGGTGACGCGAATCCGGTATTCGGCTAGCAGCCGTTCGACCGTCGCGCGTTCGATGCCGGACGAGCGCTCGTCGATTTCCTCTAGCGCAGCAAGAGAGGCGCCGAACGTATGGGCGCGCGCCTCATGCTCGGACATGGTGTGACGGGCTGTCGGGCGCAGTTTCAGCAGCCGGATCAGCGGCGCCAGGCTGCCGCCCTGCACGACAAGCGTCGCGATGATCAGCACAAACGTGCTGAAGACGATCAGGTCGCGGCCGGGGAAATTAGCTGGCAGCGCGATTGCGGCCGCCAGACTGACTACGCCGCGCATACCCGCCCATCCGAGCACAACCGCTTCCTTGAAGGTCCACGGCTGGCGACCCGAGCGTTTCGCGCGCAACTGGTCGGGCAGCCAGATCGCAGCAAACACCCATGCGAGACGCGCAACGATGGCTGCGGCAGTTGCTGGCAATGCGACACGCAGCCCGGCCATCAACACGGCCGATTCGTGATTCACCCGTGAGAGAAGCGCATGCAGTGTGAGGCCGATCAGGATGAAGACCAGCGCCTCGAGCACGAACACGACCGCTTCCCAGGTCGCCTTGGCTTTGATGCGCATATCGGCGTCGAATACCCGATGCTGGCGGATGCCGAGCACGAGACCGCAGGTCACGACGGACAGCACACCCGATCCGCCGACGGCCTCCGCGATACCGTAGCTGGCCCACGCCATCACGAAGGTCACGACGATGCCGAGCATCGCATCGCCCAGACGCGGCAACACCCAACACATGGCCTGGCCGCACACGATGCCGACCGCGACGCCGATCAGGGTCAGCGTAAAGAACAGCACTGTTCCGCTCGTGACCGTGATCGTCGCGGCTAGCGCTGCCGAGACCGCCATCTGATAGAGCAGCAGGCCCGACGCGTCGTTCACGAGGCTTTCGCCTTCCAGCACGGCCACGAGCCTGGCGGGTAGCGGGTGGCGCTGAAGGATCGCTTTGGCGGCGACCGCGTCGGGTGGCGAGACGATCGCACCGAGCGCGAAGCATGCCGCCCATGGCAGGTTCGGGTTGAAGGCATGCACGGCGACAGCCACCGCGACGGTGGTGAACGTCACGGCCCCGAGCACGAGCGAAACGATCGTGCCGATGCCGCGTCGGAATTCCTTCCACGCCGTATAGAACGAACTCGACATCAGCAGCGGCGGTAGCACGGCCGTGAGCAGCAGGTTCGGGTCCACGTCGGGTACGCGCCTGCCTGCGACTGCGATCACACACCCGCCGAGCAGCAGGACGACGGCAGGCGGGATCGCGATGCGCTCCGCGAGCCACGTCAGGGCGCCCGCGCCGCAGATCAACAACAGGAGGTAGTGAAAAAACTCGACGTTGTTCATCCGCTAGAGGTCCGAGGATTGAACGTCGATCACGCCGTAGACGACGCCGGCAAGAATATCGGCAAGCAGCGAAAGGATGTACGGATTCATGATGCGAGTCTTGGTTGGTGATCGTGGCGTGACGGGAACTACGCGAAAAGGCTCGCGGAAAAAGTATAGGTTCGTCTGGATCGGGAAGTGTCCGATTAAGAATATTTAATCTCTGGCGCATGCGGCATATCCGTTCGATCGGGCTTTGGGTCGTGCGTGAGCGCGTCGACGCCGCCGAATCGTGCCCATAACTTTTGCGCCTCGCTGTGCGCAAAGGCATGACGGGTTCATTTCAGGACTTTTGAGTTTGCGCCAAGGACTTTGGCCGCTTGCGTCTTTAGAGTGACAGCCGGCATGTGGCGTTTCTCAGCGAGTTCTCGCTCCTCGCCGCAACGCTATCCATCTCAACACGCAAGGTCGTCGCCACGCCCGCGCGCGGCGATGCAACGACGGAGATCCAGCATGAACAAAAAGCAAATCGATTCGACCAGGCCTTCGGCGTCGCGCCGCAGGCTGCTTTCGGCAAGTGCGGGCATGGCTGGCGCCGTGGCCGCCATGTCGGGCCTGTCCGCGAACGCAGCCGCGTCCGTGACGGGCGGCTCGGCGCATGCGCACGGCACCTCGCATCTTCACGGCGGCAGTTACGTGAGCGCGAAGGACGGCACGCAGATCTTCTTCAAGGACTGGGGCACGGGCGTGCCGGTCGTCTTCTCGCACGGCTGGCCGCTCTCGGCTGACGCATGGGACGCGCAGATGCTCTTCCTGGTGAATCGTGGCTACCGGGTGATCGCGCACGACCGCCGCGGCCATGGCCGTTCGGGCCAGCCGTCCGAGGGCAACGACATGAACACCTACGCCGACGATCTAGCGGCTGTGCTCGACGCGCTCGACGTGAAGGGCGCGATGCTCGTGGGCCATTCCACGGGCGGAGGCGAGGTGGCGCATTACATCGGCCGCCATGGCGAAAAGCGCGTGGCCAAGGCCGTGCTGATCGGCGCCGTGCCGCCGCAAATGGTCAAGTCTGCGAACAATCCGAACGGTCTGCCGATGTCGGTGTTCGACAACATCCGCGCCGGGGTGGCGGCGAACCGCTCGCAGTTCTATCTGGACCTGGCCACGCCGTTCTACGGCTTCAACCGCCCCGACGCAAAAGTCTCGCAGGGCCTCGTGCAGGACTTCTGGCGCCAGGGCATGGCCGGTTCGATCAAAGGCCAGTACGAGTGCATCAAGCAGTTCTCTGAAGTCGACTACACCGACGACCTCAAGAAGATCAGTGTGCCCACTCTGATCCTGCACGGCGACGACGACCAGATCGTGCCGATCGACGATTCGGCGAAGCTCTCGGCGAAGATCGTCAAGAACGCGACGCTCAAGGTCTACAAAGGCGCGCCGCACGGCATGTGCAGCACGCACGTCGATCAGGTCAATGCCGAGCTGCTCGAGTTCCTCAAGTCCTGAGGCGCTACGACGAGATCTGCGTGACTCGCTTGCGAGGCAACGCGCGTCGGTTCGGAACTCTTCGGCCTGTCACAAGGACCTTCAGCCGCGCGCCGCCTAAGCTCGATGCCAATCGCGGCCACCATGCCCCGCCGTGCGGCGGGGCATGCGTGAGTTCTCCCCGCTGCGGTTCATACGCGCACTGCAGCGCGCGACCCTGTCGGGCATACGCTGGCACGCGCACGGCTTGGCATGGCGCAGCAACGTGCCTGCGTCGGACCTGAACGGTTTGCTGGGGCGCTCCCGGCTGTAGTCGCCTCGCGTTTTGGACGAACGCGAAACAGGCTTTTTGCGCCTGGCGCCCGGTTTTGAGTGGCTTCGAAAAGGGAATGAAATGGGTTTGAAACTGCAAGGCTCGCACCCGCATAGCCTCGAGATCACGCGTCTGGCTGCCGCCGTTCGCGCGAACGCTGACGATGCGCGTGTCTGGCGCTGGTACGCCGACCTCATGGAAGACGGGCGCGTGAGTTGCACGCGTACGCGCAAGGGATGGCTGATCACCGTAGACGGTCGCTGCACGGTGGAAGACGAGTCGTTCGATTGCGCCGTGCGTCGAGCGGAGCAGACATGGAGTGACATCGCGCGGTCTCAGGTCAAGCTGCTCCGCCGCGGCAAGACCGCTGTGAAGACGATCGGCTCGAGTTTGCCGCAGCTTAGGTGAAGCGGCGAGGCAGCGTTGCTAAACCTAAAAGTGGTCGAGGCATCGTATCAGCAGATTTTCGCGAACGAACCTGCCGTCCTTGGATTATTCGCGTCCTCCCCGCTCGCCAATACTTCGATACGCGTCACCGGCCCCGTGATGTCCCCCGGAAGCGCTCGCTGACCCGTGGAGCAGGCAGTGTGACCCCGCCACAATGCGCCCACCTGTGTCGCTGACGCGGTAGCACCGCACGTTTGTCTGTCGATCGTCAACGATCTGAGTCTTCGAGTTAAAGGTCCGTTCTTGGCCGGCTACCGCCTGATGCGGAACTACCCGGAAGCGGACATTCATCGCCCCGCGGACCTGCGAACGTCCGCAAGGGCTGATTTCCCGCCCTCAATGCGGCAACCGCACATCCAACTTAAACGTCACAAGTCTGGCGATAAGGATGAACCCAGTCCCAATCAACACGCTATAAACCGTATCGAAGTTAACGTAATCCAGCAGTACATAGATCCAGCACCCAACAAACGCGCAGGTAGCATAAGGCCGCGAATCCCGCAAAATCAACGGCACCTCATTACAAAGCACATCACGAATCACCCCACCGAAAACCCCAGTCAGAACCCCCATCATCACCGACGTAAACCACGGCATCTGAGCATCCAAAGCAAGCGACGTCCCCGACACACTAAACAACCCCAACCCAATAGCATCCGCAATCAGCAACACGCGCTCAGAAATCACCCGCGAGATAGCCTTAAAAGTCACAGGCGCAAACAACGACATCACAAAGATCACAATCACGTAATACTGATGATCGACCCAGTAAAACGGCCGCCTCTCAAGCAGCACATCCCTCACAGTCCCACCGCCGAAAGCCGTAGCAATCGCCACCAAAAAAGTCCCAACCGCATCAAGCCGCCGCGTCCTCGCCTCAATAAACCCGGAAATCACATAAGCCATAATCGCCAACGCTTCCATGATGGTCAGCGCGAGCGTGAGCCTCGGATGCATCAATGACGCTCCATCACGTTTTGAGTTGATTGGGATGATAGTGATGCGCGGGCATCGCGCCCGGCTGCAGCAGCACCAGCACCGCGCCCGCGCCGCCATCGTGCGGACGGGCCTGACAGAACGCGATCACTTCCGATTTCTGGACGAGCCACGCGCGCACCTTGCCCTTCAGCACCGGCTCCTTGCCGACCGAGCCCAACCCTTTGCCGTGAATCACGCGCAAACACCGCAGCCCACGCTTCACCGATTCGCGGATGAACTCAGTCAGCGCCTCACGCGCCTCTTCACGACGCATCCCGTGCAGATCAAGTTGCGCCTGCACAATCCAGGCACCGCGCCTTAACTTGCGCACGACTTCCTGGCTCACACCAGGCCGGCAGTAGGAAAGCGTCTCATCGGTCTCAAGAAGCACCTCAGGATCGTATTCGTCGGAGATCGCTTCATACAGGACGGCTTCTTCATCGAGCTTCGTCTGGACGGGCAGCGGGGGAGGCGGGTTGCGCGGCAGCGTCGCGCGCGGCGGCACGGCGAGCGGCGCCACCGAGCCGATCTCGCGGCGGAACAGGTCGGCATCGGCGGACGCTTCGCGCTTCGCCTGTACGGCCTCCGCGCGCGCTCGCTCGCGCTTTTGCGTGTCGACCTTCAACGCGTCACGCAACGCGCCGAGGCCGGCCAGCCCGGCAGCCGGCTCGACCAGCGGCTTTTGGGAAGCAACCGGCGTTTCCACCGCACGCGGCGCGGCGGCACTAGCAGAACGTGAGCGTTTCGGTTCGTTCGGATGGGGCAGATTTTTCGGCATGACGGTAAGTCGCGCGGCAGGTGCGGTTAAGTCATCATCGTGCGATGCCTCCACGGGGGAAAGCATCGCGAGGCGTTCGCAACAGACATGCAAATGACGCCAGCAGGGACGCGCCAGATGCAAAAAGGGCCGCGTGCCTCGCGGCCGCGGCCCTTGATCTGCGTCGGGTAGCGCCCTGACGCTATTTTACCGGTCTGCTTCGGCGCTCATCACATGTTCGCCGATCGTTTCGTCGTGGATGCTTTCCAGATAACGCTGCGCATCCAGTGCGGCCATACAGCCCGTGCCGGCGCTGGTGATCGCCTGACGGTACACGTGATCCTGCACGTCGCCGGCGGCGAACACGCCCGGCACGCTCGTGCCCGTCGCGTTGCCGGTCAGGCCGCCGTTCGTGATGATGTAGCCGTTCTTCATCTCCAGCTGGCCTTCGAAGATGTCCGTATTCGGCTTGTGACCGATCGCGACGAACAGCCCCTGCAGTTCGAGATCGGTCGTTTCATCGGTCTTGATGTTCTTGATGCGCAGACCGTTCACGCCGCCTTCGTTACCCTTCACTTCGTCGAGCACGTGATTCCACTTGATGTCGACGAGGCCTTCCTTCTGCTTTTCCAGCAGACGGTCGATCAGGATCGGCTCGGCACGGAACCTGTCGCGGCGATGGATCACGGTCACTTTCTTCGCGATGCCGGACAGATACAGCGCTTCTTCAACGGCCGTATTGCCGCCGCCGATCACGGCGACGTGCTGCTGCTTGTAGAAGAAGCCGTCGCAGGTCGCGCAAGCGGACACGCCGCGGCCCATGAACAGTTCTTCCGAAGGCAGGCCGAGATACTGCGCCGACGCGCCGGTCGCGATGATCAGCGAATCGCACGTGTATTCAGCCGAATCGCCGATCAGGCGAATAGGCTTTTCGTCCAGCTTTGCAGTGTGAATGTGATCGAAGATGATTTCGGTGTTGAAGCGCTCAGCATGCTCCAGGAAGCGCTGCATCAGCTCCGGACCCTGCACGCCGTTTCCATCGGCCGGCCAGTTTTCGACGTCGGTCGTGGTCATCAGCTGGCCGCCCTGGGCCATGCCCGTGACGAGCACCGGCGACAGATTGGCGCGTGCTGCGTAGACAGCGGCGGTGTAACCGGCAGGGCCGGAACCGAGAATCAGAACCTTGGCGTGTTTGGTGGGTGCGGGCATGATCGAAATCCGTAAAAAGCGTCGGGCTCGCCAGTGCGATGCCGGGTGACTTGTCGAAACAGTAGATGGGTGTTCGTCCGGCATTATAAAGGGCGGGGCAAGGGGCTGCTTCATGAAGCTTTGTCATCGGCGCGATAGCTTTCTGCGCTTTTTGACCCCTTTCCGCCCGTTTCCGGCGATTTTCCTGACCGTTGCGCCCCGTGAACGGCTCCCGTGGACGGTTACCGTCATTTACAGCCGTGCGTGCAACACTGCGTTTACAATAGGCCGCATCGAATGAACGGCGGCCGGAGCGTCTCCGGCAACCCGTTCCGGGCCGCACACGCTACAGGATCAATGGCAAAAGCTACCTATTCCGCGAACGCGCAGGCATTGCCGCATCGCATGTCGCGCCTCTTCACCGAAATCCGCTGGATCTTGCAGGTCGCGCTCGGCGTCTTCCTCCTGATGGCGCTCGTCAGCTATACCCGCCGCGATCCCAGCTGGACCCACGCCGCCCAGGTCGACCATATCGCCAACTGGGCGGGCCGCGTCGGCGCCTGGACGTCCGATATCCTCCTGCTCCTCTTCGGTTTGTCCGCGTACTGGTGGGTCGTCCTGCTGGCGCGACGCATTTCCGCCAACTATCGCCGCATCACCCAGCACGAAACCATCGACGAAGACGCGCCGCGCGACAACACCTGGCTCGCCGAAGCGTTCGCCTTCGTGCTGGTGCTGCTCGCCTGCGACGGCATCGAGGCGCTGCGCATGTGGTCACTCAAGGTGCAGTTGCCGCGCGCGCCGGGCGGCGTGATCGGCGAAGCGGTCGCGCATGGCGTGTCGCACGCGCTCGGCTTCACGGGCGGCACGCTCGCGCTCCTGATCGTGCTCGCGATCGGGCTGTCGTTGTATTTCCGCTTTTCGTGGCTGTCGGTGTGCGAACGCGTCGGCGAATCGATCATTTCGGCGGTCACGTTCGCGAAGCTGCGTCGCGAAGCGGGCCGCGACCGCAAGCTCGGCGAAGCGGCGGCCGTCAAACGCGAAGGCAAGGTCGAGCAGGGCCGCGTGCGCATCGAGGAACACGAGCCGGTGGTGATCGTGCCGCCGGTCGTGAAGCCCGAGAAATCGGAGCGTGTGGAGAAAGAGCGTCAGGTGCCGCTCTTCACCGATCTGCCGGGCGATTCCACGCTGCCGCCGATCTCGCTCCTCGACGCCGCGCCGGTCGCGCAGGAAACCATTTCCGCCGATACGCTCGAATTCACGTCGCGGCTGATCGAGAAGAAGCTGAAAGACTTCGGCGTCGACGTGAGCGTGGTCGCGGCTTATCCGGGGCCGGTCGTCACGCGCTACGAAATCGAGCCGGCGACGGGCGTGAAGGGCAGCCAGATCGTCGGTCTCGCGAAGGATCTGGCGCGTTCGCTGTCGCTGGTGTCGATCCGCGTCGTCGAGACGATTCCGGGCAAGAATTTCATGGCGCTGGAATTGCCGAACCAGCGCCGCCAGACGGTGACGCTGTCCGAGATTCTCGGCTCCGCAGTGTACGCCGACGCGGCCTCGCCGCTGACGATGGGCCTCGGCAAGGACATCGGCGGCAAGCCAGTCTGCGCCGACCTCGCGAAGATGCCTCACCTGCTGGTGGCCGGCACGACCGGTTCGGGCAAGTCGGTCGGGATCAACGCAATGATCCTGTCGCTGTTGTACAAGGCGAGCGCCGACCAGGTCCGCATGATCCTGATCGATCCGAAGATGCTCGAAATGAGCGTCTACGAAGGTATTCCGCATCTGCTGTGTCCGGTCGTCACGGATATGCGCCAGGCCGGCCACGCGCTGAACTGGGCGGTCGCCGAAATGGAGCGCCGCTACAAGCTGATGAGCAAGCTCGGCGTGCGCAATCTCGCCGGCTACAACAACAAGATCGACGAAGCGACGAAGCGCGAAGAAAAGATCCCGAATCCGTTCAGCCTGACGCCGGACGACGCCGAACCGCTGACGCGCCTGCCGAACATCGTCGTCGTGATCGACGAACTCGCCGACCTGATGATGGTGGTCGGCAAGAAGGTCGAGGAACTGATCGCGCGGATCGCGCAGAAGGCGCGCGCGGCCGGTATTCACCTGATCCTTGCTACGCAGCGTCCGTCGGTTGATGTGATCACCGGCCTGATCAAGGCCAACGTGCCGACGCGGATGGCGTTCCAGGTGTCGTCGAAGATCGACTCGCGCACGATTCTCGACCAGCAGGGCGCGGAATCGCTGCTCGGTATGGGCGACATGCTGTATCTGCCGCCGGGTAGCGGGCTGCCGGTGCGCGTGCACGGTGCGTTCGTGTCGGACGAGGAAGTGCATCGCGTCGTCGACAAGCTCAAGGAGCAGGGCGAGCCGAACTACATTGAGGGCATCCTCGAAGGCGGCGTTGGCGGCGAGGGCGATGAAGGTTCCGCAGGCGCTGCGGGAACCGGAGCGGCCGGCGGCGAGTCGGACCCTCTTTACGACCAGGCGGTCGAAATCGTCACCAAGAACCGTCGCGCGTCGATTTCGCTGGTGCAGCGGCATCTGCGCATCGGCTACAACCGCGCCGCGCGGCTACTCGAACAGATGGAGCAGTCGGGGATTGTCTCGGCGATGTCGTCGAACGGCAATCGCGAGATTCTCGTGCCGGTGCGCGAGGCCGATTGAGCCTGTTCTGATCCGCTTATCCGCGACGATCGATATACGGCGTGGCGCTGGCATGGCGCTGGTTGCGCCACCACCGCCGCGTCGGCTTCCGGTTCCTTCCATGGAGAATGATATGCAGCACAACGTCGGGCTGAATGCCCGTCCTCGGGGTTTGGGTTCGTTGATTCGCGGGCTGGTTAAAGGCGTCGGCGGCGTCGCGATTGGCGCGTCGATGCTTTTCGCGTCGCAGGCGTTTGCGAGTGGTACGGAGCAGCTGAAGGCGTTTGTGGCGCAGGTCCACGCGGCGCGCGGCACGTTCGTCCAGCGCGAAGTGAAGGCGCCGAGCAGCGCGCAGGGCGCGAGCGGCGCGATGACGATGTCGAAGTCCGGCGGCACGGCGAGCGGCACGTTCCTGTTCGCGCGGCCCGGCAAGTTCATCTGGTCGTACGAGAAGCCGTATGAACAGGTGCTGCAGGCCGACGGCGACAAGCTCTACGTCTACGACAAGGACCTGAACCAGGTCACGGTGCGCACGCTGGGCGGCGCGCTCGGCGCGAGCCCGGCGGCGATCCTGTTCGGCAGCAACGATCTGGACAAGAACTTCACGTTGCGCGACGCGGGCGTGAAAGACGGCATCGACTGGCTCGAACTGACGCCGAAGTCCAAAGACACGCAGTTTCAGCGCGTTGGTATCGGCTTTCGCGACGGTAATCTCGAAGCGATGGAACTGCACGACGTGTTCGGTAACGTCACGTTGCTGACGTTCTCGAATATCCAGAAGAATCCTCCGCTGTCGCCGAACCAGTTCAAGTTCACGGTGCCGAAGGGCGCGGATGTGATCAACGGCTGATCGGGTTTTCCTGCGCGCCGCTCGACGGATGGGTGGCGCGCATGTCGTCGATGAACGCCTCGACGATATCCGTCCGATGCTGCCGTGCCCGCGTGACCATGTGAAACGCGACGCGGTAGCGCATCTGCTGCGGATTCAACGCGGCGAGCAACCCTTCCTTCAGATACGGCGCGGCGTAGTGCTCCGGCAGATAGCCGAGATGGCAGCCTGACAGCACGAGCATCGCGACCGCCTCCATGTTGTCGGCGACGGCCGTCACGTTCTGCGACGTGGTCGAACTGCCTGCTTCGGGCAGCGGATAACTGCGCCACGCCCATTCGTGCTGCGCCGCTTCGGCCGGATCGACGTGGCCCGCGTGCGCGAACAGCGGATGACCTTTCGCGCAATACGCGAACTGGTCTTCGGCGAAGATTTCCGTGTATTCCAGCGATGGCACGCGGTGCCAGAAATAGCCGATTCCTACCTGAATGCGGTCGCTGAGCAACAGTTCTTCGAGTTCACCCGGCGAGCGCACCAGAATCGAAAACCGCACCGACTCGTCGCGCGCGCGGAATCGCCGGATCGCCTCGCTGATCCGCGCGCTCGCCGCCACCGGCGTGTGACCGATCATGCCGATTCCAAGCGTGCCGACCAGCTTTCTGCCGACGTTGCGCGCCTGCATCCCGAACGTTTCCATCGCCGACAGCAGCGTGCGCGACGCGTCGACAAACTGCTCGCCCCGCGCGGTCAGGCTGAAGCCGCCGCGTCCGCGGTCGCACAGGCGGTAGCCGAGGCGCGTTTCGAGCGTGGCGAGCTGGGTGCTGATGGTCGACTGGCCAATGTTGAGTGAGGCTTGCGCGGCTGTGACGCCGCCGGCGTCGACAATCGCAAGAAACACGCGAATCAGGCGCAGATCGAGGTCGGTGAGTTGTGAGAACATGGGTTTTGCCGTGTGTGGCGGTGGCCTGGCGATTAAACATCGATGGAGATCGATGTGAAGTTTATTCTGTTCGTATTTTATCTTCCTGAAAAGTGCACAAGAATGAAGAATCAACCGGGTTCTGGCTTTATTGGGTTTGCCCTATGTAAATCGGATCCCTTTCGTTTCTTTTGTATCTCTTTCATTGGCGAACCACGATGAAACCTTCTGCCTTCGTTTTCCCCGACGCCAACGTCGACCGCCCGCAACCGCTCTCCGGCAACCAGATGGCCCGCTGCGGCGGCATCACGACGATGATGCGTCTGCCGTACGTCGAGTCGGCTGAAGGGCTGGATGCATGCTTCGTCGGCGTGCCGTTCGACCTTGGTACGTCGAACCGGACGGGCGCGCGTTTTGGTCCGCGTCAGATCCGTTCCGAATCCGTGCTGCTGCGTCCTTACAACATGGCGACGCGCGCTGCGCCGTTCGATTCGCTGCGCGTTGCGGATATAGGCGACGTGGCGATCAATCCGTACAACCTGCTCGATTCGATTTCGCGCATCGAGACTGCGTACGACGAGATTCTTCAGCACGGCGCGAAGCCGATCACGCTGGGCGGCGATCATACGATCACGCTGCCGATTCTGCGCGCGATTCATCGCAAATACGGCAAGGTCGGGCTGATTCACGTCGACGCACACGCGGACGTCAACGACACGATGATGGGCGAGAAGATCGCCCACGGCACGCCGTTCCGTCGAGCGGTGGAAGAGGGGCTGCTGGATACGTCGCGTGTGGTGCAGATCGGTCTGCGTGGCACGGGCTACGCGGCAGAAGATTTCGACTGGTGCCGCGATCAGGGATTCGAAGTCGTGCAGGCGGAAGCGTGCTGGAACCAGTCGCTGGCGCCGTTGATGAACCGCGTGCGCGAACGGATGGGCGATGGGCCCGTGTACATCACGTTCGATATCGACGGTATCGATCCGGCGTTTGCGCCGGGTACGGGCACGCCGGAGATCGCCGGGCTGACTGTGCCGCAGGCGCTTGAAATCATCCGCGGCTCGCATGGGCTCAACATCGTCGGCGGCGATCTGGTTGAGGTTGCGCCGCCGTACGATCCGTTCGGTACGACCGCGCTGCTCGGTGCGAATCTCGCGTATGAGTTGCTGTGCGTGCTGCCAGGCGTTGAGTATCGGCCAGCGACGCGGTGAGGTTTGCGCTGATGTTGCATTCAGGTTGCGCGCGGTGAGAGCATCTGTGGTTATGGATGCGTCTGTGGCGTAACGCGAGCGCGTGCGTCATCACACCCGTTGCAGAAACAGGAAGGCCCGCATCGAGCGGGCCTTTCTGCATTTATTTACGCGTACGCTTCGCGTCGCGCCGACACAAACGCCAGGTAGCACAGCGCGCCGATCGCGAGCGCGGGCAGCGTCGCGCCGAGATTCGGCAACCATTGATTGATCGCCTGATAGGCGGCAATGCCGATCGCCCACGCGATAAACGCGCTCACGTGCCATCCGCCCGAGAACCCATAGCGGCCATGCATATCGCCGATCACGGCAGCATCGATACGACGTTTCCGGACGATGAAGTGATCCACCAGCACCACACCGAACAGCGGCGCAAATACGGAGCCGATCAGCAGCAGGAAGTTCTGGTACTTCGCCATCGGGATGGCCAGCGCAATCAACGTACACACTGCGCCAAACGCAGCCGACAACACAGGCACGCTCATGCGTGTCCAGAACGTGCCGGTTGAGACGGCCGCCGAATGAACATCGGCGAACGCGTTGTCGATTTCGTCGATCAGGATCAGCAGCAGCGCGAGCCCACCGCCAGCCTGCGCGAGCGCCGTGGTGAGCAGCGCGTCGCCGCCGCCGGCCGCGAGACCATAGATGGCGCCGAGCGCGTAGAACCAGATATTCGCAATGCCAAAACCGAGCAGCGTGCCGCGAAACGTTTCGCCTGCGCGACGGCCAAAGCGCGTGTAGTCGGCGATCAGCGGCAACCACGACAGCGGCATCGCGACGACAAGATCGATCGCGCCGCCGAACGGCATCTCACCCGTGCCCGGACGCCGCATCAACGCGGCAAGATCTTGCTTCGCGAGCAGATTCCACGTGAGCCACACGGCGCCCGCGAGCAGCAGCCAGATGCCCCACGTGCGCAGGAATCGCCGCACGAACGAAAGCGGCCCGCTGATCGCGAGCAGCGTAGCCATCACGCCGAAGATCACGGTCCAGATGAGCGGCATCGAAACACCGAATGACTGTTTGGCCAGCGCTTCCGCCGAATCGCGCATCACGATGATTTCGAACGCGCCCCAGCCGACCAGCTGCACCGCGTTCAGCACGGCCGGCACCGACGCGCCGCGTACACCGAGCGTGGGCCGCAGCGACGACATGGCCGCCAGCCCCGTATCCGTGCCGATCACGCCAGCCAGCGCCAGCAGCACGACACCGATCGCGCTACCGATGACGATCGCGGCCAGCGCCTGCGGAAGCGACAACCCGGGCACGAGCAACGCGCCCGCCTGCGCGACCAGCAGGCCGATGCCGAGCGAAAACCACAGCGCGAAGGCATCGCCGGTGCGGAACGCGCGCCGCGAATCGGGCACCGGTGTAAGCGGAGCGTAAGTGGAGCCGGCTTCGCCGGAGACTGGATCGTTTGCCATCGAGTGATGTCCCTCTGTGTTGCTGATTTGTAGTGATGTGATTGTGTACTGCGCGCGCGCTTTGATTCGAAACCGCATGACTGTATTGTGCCGCGCGCGGGCGGCGCTGTGACCCTGGCCGGATGGCTAACGTCGTGCCCGTGCATCTCGCCACGGCCTGGCGGCTGTCATAATGCAGGACCGCGATGGAGCGCGACGCCCGTGCACGCGCCTTGCTGTACCGAATGCGAGATTATCCACAAAACGCCATGTTTGAAGAAACCCGTGCCAACGTGCCGCTCGCCGAGCGTCTGCGCCCCCGCACTGTCGACGAAGTGATCGGACAGAAGCATCTGCTTGGTCTGAGCAAGCCGCTGCGCGTCGCGTTCGAATCGGGCGAGGCGCATTCGATGATCCTCTGGGGCCCGCCCGGCGTCGGCAAGACGACGCTCGCGCGCCTCATGGCCGATGCGTTTCATGCTGAATTCATCGCGTTGTCGGCGGTGCTGTCGGGCGTGAAGGACATCCGCGAGGCCGTCGAAACCGCGCAGGTGCATCGCGCGCATGGCCATCAGACGCTCGTGTTCGTCGACGAAGTGCATCGCTTCAACAAGAGCCAGCAGGACGCGTTCCTTCCGCACGTCGAGTCGGGGCTGTTCGTGTTCGTGGGTGCGACCACCGAGAATCCGTCGTTCGAGGTGAACAGCGCGTTGCTGTCGCGGGCGGCTGTTTACGTGCTGAAGAGTCTCGACAACGACGAGCAGCGCGAACTGCTTGATCGCGCGCAGAAAGAACTCGGTGGCCTCACCTTCACCGACGAAGCGCGCGCCGCATTGATCGGCTCCGCCGACGGCGACGGACGCAAGCTGTTGAACAACCTGGAAATCGTCGCGCGGGCGGCTGCGCAGCAGAAGACGACGGAAATCGATGGCGCGTTGCTCGGCAGTGCGCTCGCGGAAAACCTGCGCCGCTTCGACAAGGGCGGTGACGCCTTCTACGACCAGATTAGCGCGCTGCATAAATCGGTGCGCGGCAGCAATCCGGACGGCGCGTTGTACTGGTTCTGTCGCATGCTCGACGGCGGCGCGGACGCGCGTTATCTCGCGCGGCGCATCGTGCGGATGGCATGGGAAGACATCGGCCTCGCCGATCCGCGCGCCGCGCGCATCGCGCTCGACGCCGCCGAAACCTACGAACGTCTCGGTACGCCGGAAGGCGAACTGGCGCTCGCGCAGGCGATCATCTATCTGGCGGTCGCGCCGAAGTCGAACGCGGGTTACATGGCGTACAACGAGGCGCGTCGCTTCGTCGGCAAGGACCAGTCGCGCGGCGTGCCCGTGCATCTGCGCAATGCGCCGACGAAGCTGATGAAGGAACTCGGCTACGGTCACGACTATCGTTACGCGCATGACGAGCCGGACGCGTATGCGGCAGGCGAAACCTATCTGCCCGACGGCATGCGCGAGCCGCACTGGTATGAACCGACGCCGCGTGGTCTCGAAGGCAAGATCGCCGACAAGATGAACCGTCTGCGCGAACTCGATGCGCAATGGCGCAGCGAGAACAAGCCGAAGAAAGACTGACGAGCCGCACAACGCCGCGCCGCGTGGCTGATGCGCCGGCCGGTTGCGCTAAAATCGCACCTTCACACAACGAATACCCGCCCCAATCCCATGCTCGACATCCAGCTGCTGCGCAAAGACCTCGAAGGCGTCGCGAAACGCCTCGCCGACCGCCGCTATATCCTCGACGTGGCGGCGTTCTCCGCACTCGAAGCGGAACGCCGCGCCATCCAGACCCGTACCGAGGAGCTTCAGGCCCGTCGCAACAGCCTGTCGAAGCAGATCGGCGGGATGAAGGGGCGAGGCGAGGACACGTCGGCGGTGATGGCCGAAGTGGGCGGCCTGGGCGACGAGATGAAGGCGTCGGCGGCGCAGCTGGAAGACATTCAGAAGCGTCTGTCAGACCTGCTGCTCGGTGTGCCGAACCTGCCGCACGAAAGCGTGCCAGCCGGCCGGGATGAAACCGATAACGTCGAGGTGCGTCGCTGGGGTACCCCGCGCCAGTTCGATTTTGAGGTGAAGGATCACGTCGACATCGGCACGCCGCTCGGCCTTGATTTCGAGACCGGTGCGAAGCTGTCCGGTACGCGTTTCACGCTGCTGCGTGGACAGATTGCTCGCCTGCATCGCGCGCTCGCGCAGTTCATGATCGACACGCATACGCAGTACCACGGTTACACCGAGGTGTACACGCCGTACATCGTCAATCCGGAAATCCTGTACGGCACCGGCCAGTTGCCGAAATTCGCCGACGACATGTTCCGCGTCGAGAAGGGCGGTGGCGAGAACACGGTCACGCAGTATCTGATTTCGACGTCGGAGATTTCGCTGACGAACACGGTGCGCGACAGCATCCTCGAAGAGGGCGCGCTGCCCGTTAAGCTCACCGCGCATTCGCCGTGTTTCCGCTCGGAAGCGGGATCGTACGGCCGCGACACGCGTGGTCTGATCCGTCAGCACCAGTTCGACAAGGTCGAGATGGTGCAGATCGTCGCGCCGGAAACGTCGTATGACGCACTGGAGCAGATGGTGGTCCATGCTGAAACGATCCTGCAAAAACTCGAGTTGCCGTATCGCGTCATCACGCTGTGTACCGGCGACATGGGTTTCTCCTCGACCAAGACCTACGATCTCGAAGTGTGGGTGCCTGCGCAGAACACGTATCGTGAGATCTCGAGCTGCTCGAACACTGAAGCCTTCCAGGCGCGTCGCATGCATGCGCGCTATCGCAATGCGCAGGGCAAGCCGGAACTCGTGCACACGTTGAATGGCTCGGGCCTCGCAGTCGGCCGTACGCTGGTCGCGGTGCTGGAAAACTTCCAGAACGCGGACGGCTCGGTGACGGTGCCGGCAGCGCTGCGTCCGTACCTGGGTGGAGTGGAGCGGCTGGAAGTGCCCGCGGCCGTCTGAGATTAGCGAGCGAGTAGATCGCATCAGGTCCCAGTGGGTTTTTGCAAAAAGGGGCTTGGAAAGCGGTTTCAACTGTTCTATAATCTTCGCTTCTCCAAGCAGCGACCCGCTTGGAGTGGCGCAGCAGCGTAGTTAGCCGAGCGTCAACAATGCCGGAAAGGTGGCAGAGTGGTCGAATGCGCCGGACTCGAAATCCGGTGTACAGTTATGCTGTACCGTGGGTTCGAATCCCACCCTTTCCGCCAGAATTCTTCAAAAACCCCGCAGAACGAAAGTCCTGCGGGGTTTTTGTTTTTCCGGCGCCATGTTTTTGTCGGACGACAATGGCCAGCCGAGTGGCGACCCCGCGTGTCCAACACGTGCAAATCGCTCCGAGCCATCTCGCCGTCGCATTCCAAGGTTCCGCGCCCCTCAACTTCCGACATTTTCTGCCGTTAACCAATGGCAAAGTGACCGGAGCGGCCTGATCCCCTCAATATGCTTTCCTCCACCACGCGACAGATTACCGATGCCGGCTTTCGTCGCCGGTTTCATCAGCGTTCGCTGGAACATCAGCGCCCGCTCTCGACGATCATGATGGCGTTTACCGTCGTGGCGTACCTGTCGTTTGTCGCGACGCGTAGTTTTGTCGACGGCCCGGTGGTCGCGCTTCAATATCGGCTGGCCTGCGGGCTGTGTCTCGCGCTGCTCGTCATGGCGATTCCCCGCACGAAGACGACGTGGGCCTTCGGCGCGATCGGCGTCGCGTACACGTTGATGTTGCAGGCGGGCATCGCGCTCAATGTCGCCGGTCTTGCGTCGCCGCTGCTGTGGACGTTGCCCGCGATGGTGATGGTCGTGATGGGCGCGGCGCCGCTCTGGCTCACACCGACTCACTTTCTCTTCGGTACCCTGGTGTTTTATGCGACGGGGCTGCCGATTCTGCTGAATCTGCCGCAGACGCATGGTGAGACCCTGCTCGTCTGCTGGTGGATGGCGATCAGTGTCCCGTCAGCGGCCGTTTTTCATTTCGGTTTTTACCGGTTTCGTCGCAATCACTTCCTGCTCGAAGACCGGCTCGTGGAGCTCGCCGCGACCGATCCGCTGACCGGTCTGCAGAATCGTCGCGCGTTCAAGGAAGGCGCGGAGAAACAGCTGTCATCGCCCGACGATAGTGCAAAATTTAGCGCGATCTTCGTCGATATCGACTACTTCAAGTCGTTGAACGACCGCTTCGGCCACGCAGTCGGCGACCAGATGCTCCATGATGTCGCGCAGGTCCTGAAAGCGAAGACCGGCACGGACGACAACGTCAGCCGTATCGGTGGCGAAGAGTTCGCGTTGCTGCGGCGTGGCGAACTGCGCAGCGCGGTTGAGTTCGCCGAGACGCTGCGTGTCGCGATCTCGGGCATCGCACGGCCCGACGGCGCGCTGACGGCGAGCTTTGGCGTCGCGGAATACCGCGCCGGCGAAGGCATCATGTCGCTTCTCGATCGCGCCGACGAAGCGTTGCTGCGCGCGAAGCATTCCGGGCGCAACCGCGTGTGCGCCGAGCGCGCCGCGCAGGATGATGTCGCGCGACTCAAGACGCTCCAGGCGCCGCACGCTAACGCGAACGCGCCTTCGATCCGCGAACCAGTTCGCCAGCCCTGGGACGATCACTATCTGACGTCGCATTTTCAACCGCTCTACAGTCTTTCGCATCAGAAGCAGGTCGGCTTCGAGGCGCTGCTGCGCGGCGAGCGCGACGACGGTTCGATGATTCCACCGGTCGTCCTGTTTGCACCCAAACCTTTCACCAGCGAAAGCGACCTGGATCGTGCGAGTCACGCGCTGCATCTCGCCAACGCGGCCCGCGTGATTCCCGATGACGCGTGGGTGTTCCTCAATATCCTGCCTGCATCGTTTGTCGCTGAAGGCTACGCGGACCAGCTCGCCGAGGTGGCGCGTTCCGTCGGGCTCAGCCCGGAGCGCGTTGTCCTCGAGCTGCTGGAGTCGCATGGCGGCAGCGTGGACGATCTGTCGCGCGCTGCGGCGCAGTATCGCGAGCACGGCTTCCTGATCGCGGTCGACGATTTCGGTGCGGGGCACTCGAACCTGGATCGCCTTTTTCAGATCCGTCCGGACCTCGTCAAACTCGACGGCGAACTGATCCGCGCGACGAGTCCCGGCGCGCAGCAGCCGATTCTGCCCAGGCTCGTGTCGCTGTTGCATCAGGCGGGCATGCTGGTCGTCGTCGAGGGTGTCGAGACGACGGATGAACTGATTCTCGCCGTCGAATCGAATGTGGATTTTGCGCAGGGCTATCTGCTCGGGCGGCCTGCGGCAACGATCACGCCGCCCGAGCCGGTGAATCGCCGCATCGATCACGCCTTCGATGTGATCGCCGAAGGGCGCACGCATCAGCACGCGCAGTTCGAATCGGAGGTGCAGCCGTACCGGCTCGCGCTCGACCTCGCGGCGCAGGCGTACTCGGGCGGTGCGTCGCTTGATGAGGCGTTCGCCCAGCTCGCGACGCTCGAACTGTGCATCAGCTGTTTCATCCTCGATGAAACCGGCCGTCAGGTTGGGCTCGAAGTGAATGGCATGGCGTCGGCTAAAGCGGGCGATTCGCTCCAGCCGGTCGCGGATCCGCGCGACGCGCGCTGGGATCACCGGCCGTATTTCAGGAACGCGGTGCTGCGGCCGGGCGTGGCCGTGACGAGCAGCCCTTATCTGTCGCTGGCGAGTGGCCGGCCGTGTATCGCGGTGACGGTCTCGGTGCCGTCGGAGCAGGGACGCTGCGTGGTGGGCGTGGAACTGGACTGGTCGCTGGACCGGCTGCCGTGGCCGGCGGCGGACTCGCTGTAGTAGCGGCCGGGCGGATATCGTCAGGCAGGCGCGTTGAAAGCTCGCTTTCAGGCGCGGCGCGCGGCATCATTTTGTTTTCGCCTACGTTTCAGGATCTGCCATGGCCTCCGCTTTCATCGAAACCCCCAGTTACGCTGACCAGCGCCAGCGCTTCGCGCAGGCGGTGGCCGACGCGGGTGGCGAACGCATCGAATATCCGCATCCGTTGAAGGGTCCGCGCGGCGAAGCGCTCGCCACCGATGTCGCGCTGCTCGGCGAGCGCAATGCGCCGAAGCGGCTGGTCGCGATTTCGGGCACGCATGGCATCGAGGGCTATTACGGCTCCGAATGCCAGATCCGCCTGCTGCACGATCGGCGCGGCCGCGAACTGCCGAAGGACGTATCGGTCGTGCTCGTGCACCTTGTCAATCCGTGGGGCACGGCGTGGATGCGTCGCGTGAACGAAGACAACGTCGACGTGAACCGCAACTACGTGAACTTCGACGCCGCGCTGCCGGCGAACGCCGCGTACGAGACGCTGCATGAAATCTATCTGGCCAGAGACCTCGACGGTCCGGGGCGTCGCGCTGCCGACGAGTTGTTCGCCACGCACGCCCGGAACCTCGGCCATACGCCGATGATGAACATCGTCGAAGCCGGGCAGTACGTGCACAGCAACGGTCTCTTCTTCGGCGGCAAGACGGCCACGTGGACCAACCGCACGGTGCGCGCGATCATGAAGGAACACGTCGCGGGCGCGCGCACGGCGATGAGTTTCGATCTGCACACGGGCGCGGGTCCGTTCGGCTATCCGCTGCTGATGACGATCGCGGAGCGCAGCTATCCGGCGCACGAAACGGCGCAATCGATCTACGGCCCGTGGCTGCACACGATCATCACAGCCGCGGACGCCACGTCTGACACCGGCATTGCGGCGACCGCGACCGGCTACACGTCGCAGGCGCTGCTCGACCAGCTCGCCGATGTGCATCTGATGCAGTTCGTCATCGAATGCGGGACGTACGACGGTCACGTCGGGCATGCGATCCTGCGCGACGATCACTGGCTGCATCTGCACGGCGATCCGCTCGACGCGACAGGCCGGAAGATCAAGGCCGCGATGCTCGAACATTTCTATCCCGCCGATGCGGACTGGCGTGAACTGACTGGACTGCGCACGCAGCAGGTGTGGCGGCGCGCGCTGGAGGCGCTCGCGCAGATGTAAGCGCTCTGATGGTCGCCAGACACATGAGCGTGAATCGCGTTGAAACGCGTTTCAAACGAACGCATCGAGACGCACGCCGGGTAAATAGTTCGAATGCCTGATTGATGCGGATTTAACGTGCTCGAAATGCGCGGTGTGATTATTCACGCCGTGCCCTTGCCGCATGCGCGATTCGCATCCTCTGTACAATTGTCCGATCGACAACCTGGGCGGCGGCGTTTTCAGGTCAGGTCTGCCGGTTGCTACGGCGCGGGCGAACGCGCGGTGCAACGCGCAGGTTCATGACGTGTCCGCTGCCCCGCATTGAACGGAACGCGTACTCACGATATGGCCATCACCTACAAGACTCCCGACGATATTGCCCGGCTGCGCATTTCTGGCCGTCTCGCGGCGGACGTCCTTGCGATGATCGGCGAACACGTGAAGCCTGGCGTGTCGACGGATCATCTCGACGCGCTGTGCAACGACTTCATCGTCAATACGCTGAAGGTGATTCCGGCGAACATCGGCTATATGGGTTTTCCGAAGACGGTCTGCACGTCGGTGAATTCGGTGGTGTGCCACGGCATTCCCGATCGCGGCGAAGTGCTGAAAGACGGCGACATCATCAACATCGACGTCGCCATCATCAAGGACGGCTATTTCGGCGACACGAGCCGCATGTACTGCGTGGGCGAGCCGAGCCCCGTCGCGCGCGAACTGATCGACACGACGTACGAATCGATGATTGCCGGTATTCGTCAGGTGAAGCCGGGCGCGACGCTTGGTGATGTCGGCCACGCGATTCAGCAGACGGCGCAGAAGAAGGGCTTCTCGATCGTGCGCGACTACTGCGGGCACGGCATCGGCAAGGTGTACCACGAGGACCCGCAGGTGCTGCACTACGGCCAGGCGGGGCAGGGCATGCGTCTGAAGCCGGGCATGGTGTTCACGATCGAGCCGATGGTCAACGCCGGGCGCGCCGGCACGACCGTCATGCGCGACGGCTGGACCGTGGTCACGAAGGACCGCTCGCTGTCGGCGCAATGGGAGCATATGGTCGCCGTCACGGACGAAGGGTTCGAGCTGCTGACGCCGTGGCCGGACGGCACCGGCGCCTACGAAGCGCCCTGAGCTGCCATGGGCCGCCTGGATCTGGGTGGCCTGTCGTGCGCGTCGCGAAAATAAGGATTTGACTCGCGCGCCGGTTCGGTTAAAGCTACGCGTTAGCGCTCCAAGGGGTATTCGTCTGCATGAGTCCGTCACTGACCGTTCGCCGTATTGCTGCCGACCAGGGCGCCGTTCTCCGCGAGCTTCGCACGGCGTCGCTGCGCGAAGCACCCTACGCATTTGGCGAAACGCTCGAAGACGCGCTCTCTGCCGACGCCACCACTTTCGACAGCACGGCTGTCCATCACTCCTGCTCCGACGAGGCCACCTCGTTCATTCTCTATACGGAAGGTCATCCGGCCGGTCTGATCGGCGCATGTTTCGAGGAATCGGCGCTGCACCGCGCCTTCGTCAACGAGTTGTGGGTGGCGCCCGCGGTGCGGCATCTGCGCGGCGGCGAACTGCTCGTGAACACGGCGAGCGAATGGCTGGGAGCCCAGGGCGCGAAGGAAATCTACGCGTGGGTCGCCGATGCCAACCGCACGGCAATGCGCTTTTACGAGCGTCTGGGTTTCGGTCCGACCGGCGAGCACACGCGCATCGCACGCACGGCGGACGCATGGGAAACCCTGCTGGTGCGTCACGTGCCGCCGCCAGCGGAGCCCTCAGTTCCATGATGCATCCGGTGGTGCTGCCGGGCGCCGCCGTTCAGGCTTTATCCCCGTCGCCGCGGCGTTCGCTGCGTCTGATTTTTCTTCCGTCTCGCGTCCTTTATTGCCAAAAAACCTGGCTGTGCGCGTGGACGCCTGTAAAATACGCAAAATTTTTTACCGAACGCTATGCCGCCCAGGAAATCGCCTTTTTTTGAACTGCGCAGTGGTTCTGTCGACACGTTGCTGTTCGTGGTCAAGACAACCGACCTCGACGCAATCCGTGCCGAGCTGACCCGGCGCTTCGAGGCGACCCCGGAATTCTTCGCCAACGATACCGTCGCGATCGACGTGCGCCGGCTCGCCGCCGACGAACGCGTGCCGCTCGCCGATATCGCGCAACTGCTCGATAGCGTGCGCATGCGCCCGGTCGGCATCGTCGCGGATGCTGCGCAGCAGTCGTGGGCGACCGAAGCCGGCTTGCCGTTCCTCGAAGCGCGCGACCGTCGCGGTGCGAAAGCCAACGACGGCGAAGCAGGCGACGAAGCAGGCGACAGCGCCGGCCCATCGGAACCCGCGCAAGGCAACGCGCAGGCGCAGGCAAGTCTGGCGCTGGATGCTGCGAGCAATGCAGCTTCCGCTGAAACGCAACCCGCCGAACCGGTGCGCGTGGCGACGTCGGCGCAGACGCTGGTGATCGAAAAGCCGTTGCGCTCGGGCCAGCGGATCTACGCGAAGGGCGATCTGGTCGTGCTCGGCCTCGTGAGCTACGGCGCGGAAGTGATCGCCGAAGGCAACATCCATATCTATGCGCCGTTGCGCGGCCGTGCGCTCGCCGGCGTGCAGGGCAATCACGACGCGCGCATTTTCTGCACGTGTCTGGAGCCGGAACTCATCTCGATCGCGGGCATCTATCGAACGACCGAGAACCCGCTTCCCGCGGACGTGTTGGGCAAGGCGGTGCAGATCCGGCTCGACGAAGAAAAGCTGATGATCGAACCGCTGCGGCTCACCTGACGATCGAACGTGTGCGCCGGGTTTCGATCGCGCACCGTCGACCAGGCTGCCGCCGGACTTACACAAGAATCTGAACGAATTTGACGGACACAAGGTAAGGGTTATGGCAAAAATCATTGTGGTGACTTCGGGCAAGGGTGGCGTGGGCAAGACGACCACGAGCGCGAGTTTTGCGTCTGCCCTCGCGTTGCGTGGCAGCAAGACGGCCGTGATCGACTTCGACGTCGGCCTGCGTAACCTCGACCTGATCATGGGCTGCGAGCGCCGCGTGGTGTACGACCTGATCAACGTGATCCAGGGCGAAGCGAACCTGAACCAGGCGCTCATCAAGGACAAGAAGTGCGAGCACCTGTTCATCCTGCCGGCCTCGCAGACGCGCGACAAGGACGCGCTGACGATGGAAGGCGTCGAGAAGATCATCAACGATCTGATCGCGATGGACTTCGATTACATCGTCTGCGATTCGCCGGCCGGTATCGAATCGGGCGCGCTGCTCGCGATGCACTTCGCCGATGAAGCGCTGATCGTCACCAACCCGGAAGTGTCGTCGGTGCGCGACTCGGATCGTATTCTCGGCATCCTGTCGTCGAAGACGAAGCGCGCGATCGAAGGCAAGGAGGCGATCAAGGAGCATCTGCTCATCACCCGTTACAACCCGAAGCGCGTGAGCGAAGGCGAAATGCTGTCGCTGACCGACATCCAGGAAATCCTGCGCATCGACCTGATCGGCGTGATTCCGGAATCGGAAGCTGTGCTGCATGCGTCGAACCAGGGTTTGCCGGCGGTGCACCTCGATGGCACCGACGTGGCTGAAGCCTATAAGGACGTAGTCTCGCGTTTCCTCGGCGAACAGAAGTCGCTTCGCTTTACCGATTACCAGAAGCCGGGCCTGCTGCAGCGCCTCTTCGGCACCAAGTAAGGGGAGCGCACGTTATGTCCATTCTCAAGTTTTTGCTGGGCGAGAAAAAGCGATCGGCTTCGGTCGCGAAGGAACGCCTGCAGCTGATCATCGCGCACGAGCGCGCCGGGGGCCACGCGCCCGCGGATTATCTGCCAGCGTTGCAACGTGAACTTGTCGCGGTGATCTCGAAGTACGTCAAGATCTCGGATGACGATATCCGCGTGAGCCTCGAGCGTCAGGACGATCTCGAAGTGCTCGAAGTGAAGATCGAGATTCCGCAGGCCTGATCGTCGGGTTGGTGTTGCGTTGCAGGCGGCCCGGCGTTCGGGCCTCGCTGCAGGATTGTTCTTCCATGTTGCGCGCGCCCGTCTGCTGACTGGGCTGCGCGTAGCGTGTCAAATGGCGTCTGGCGTTGCTGCCTGCTGGCTGTCCAGGGGTTATGTCCGCCGGTTCCGTTTTGCTGTCGATATCGCGACGCGCGCGCGTGCTCCCGTTCGTCGGCGCGAACGTTTTCGTCATCAAGGTCGAAATATCCCGTTGCACTTCAGGCATCGCTGTAACACTGGCGTTGTCAGCGAAGTGCGCACCTCACGCATTGAACGGATATCGCCGTCATCGGCACTTTCGTCCAGAGGTGAACCATGAAAATGTCCCTTCGTCTTCTCGTCGCACAGGCTGCGCTCGTCGCGGCTGGCGCATGCACGGTCATGGCGGCTTCCGCTGCGGAGGTCGCTATTTATGCGCCGTCCGCGCCGCCCGCGGTGCGCTACGAGCCGGTGCCGGAACCGCGCCCGGGCTACGTCTGGGATCACGGACACTGGCGCTGGGAGCGCGGCCACTACGTGTGGATAGCAGGTCACTGGCAGCCTGAGCGCGTGGGCCATCACTGGGTGCCCGGCCACTGGGTCGCGCATGGTCCGAACTGGCGCTGGATCGAAGGGCGCTGGGCGTAATCCGGTGCGCGTTCGATGCATCGATGCCTCGGCGCGCCAATGCGTCAATACACGGCCGTTCTCACAAATATGAAGCGCGACGGCGACGGGCGGGCTGCGTCCAGAGGGCGCGGACGTTGCCCGCCTCCCACAGGAGCATCCAATGAAAAAAAGACTCATCGCCGTGGCGCTGCTTGCGCTCACGCTGGCCGGCTGCATCGTTGTACCTGAGCATCCGGCCTACTACCGACCGGCCCGCGTCGTCATTTATTGACGCGTGGCATCCGCCGACGGCTCGCCCGCTTCGTCTTCGACGATGACTTCCGGCACTTCGGGAATCGGCGCGGGCGTCGGCTGCGGCAGCGGCGCCATGTAGCGCTGCGCGAGCGTCTCATACAGCGGCGGAGCGAAAAGGCGTGACACGCGGCTCGAAATCAGCGCCGTCGCCATCAACGAAATCACGAGTGCGTGGCCGTTGATCATCTCCATCACGATCACGAAGGCCGTAATCGGCGACTGCGTGACCGCCGCCAGATAGCCGACCATCGCGAGCGCGATCAGCATCTGCAGTTCCATGCTGCCGAACACCCTATGCAGCACATTGCCGAAGCCCGCGCCGATCGACAGCGACGGCGCGAAGATACCGCCCGGAATGCCCGGCAGATACGAGCCGACCATCGAGATCATTTTCAGAAGCGGATAGAACATCGACAGATGTTCGGTGCCGTCCAGCAAGCCGCGTGCTTCGGCGTAACCGCTGCCGAACGTTGTTCCGCCGGAAATCAGGCCGACGACCGCGATCACGAGCCCGCAGACCGCCGCAAACGCCACCGGCCGCTCGCCGTGCAGCGCGCGCAGCGGCGCGGGAATCCAGCGCCCGGTGTTGAGCAGCAGCCAGCAGAAGACGCCGCCCGCGATGCCGGTGACGATCGCGGTCAGCACTACGGCGACAGCGAGCAGATCCGGGAAATGCGCGCCGATCTGGATCGTGCCGAAATAGGTGTAGTTGCCGTTCAGGCCGAGCGCGATCACGCCCGCAATGATGATCGCGGTAATCAGCACACCGCTCGCACGCGCCTCGAAGCTGCGCGTGAGTTCTTCGATGGCGAAGACGATACCGGCGAGCGGCGTATTGAACGCCGCCGACAGGCCCGCCGCCGCACCGGCCAGCACGAGTTGCCGTTCGATATGCGCGTTCGAGCGCGGATAGAGGCGCCGCAGGTTGAACATGAGGGCCGCGCCGACCTGGACGGTCGGGCCTTCACGCCCGATCGTCAAGCCGCCGAGAATCGCGAGAAACGACACGGCGATCTTGCCCGCCAGGATCCGGAAGGTGAGCAGACGCGAGCCGGTTTCGCTGGTGTTCGTATGCAGCGTGGCGATGACCTGCGGGATCCCGCTGCCTTCAGCGCCGCGGAAGAACCTGCGCGTGAGCCAGACGGACAGCGCGGCGACAGCGGGCGTCACGATCAGCGGAAGCCACGCATGCGCGTGCTGCATCGTGTTGAACGCCGCATAACCCCAGTCGATGAGCCGTGCGTAGAGCACCGCGATCAGGCCGACCGCGATCGCGCCGAGCCAGAAAATACCGAACTGGCGCCACAGACGTTTTGCGCGTCGCACAACGTTTGAAGTCAGGGGAGGCAATGCCCGGGACATGGCGGTCTGTGGAGGCAAAGACTGGATTATAGCGGCGCACTATTCGCGCAGATTGAGCGCGCCGGAGCGGCTTCCTGGCCGCAAACGGTGACGACGGGTTACAGCGATCGGCGCGTCGGCCACGAGTTCCGTAGAATGCACGTTTTGTACGGTGGAATCGGCCTAAAATCTCGATTCCCGATAAAAGTGACGAATTTCACATGAAGCGCATCCTGATCGTCAAGGTCACCTCGCTCGGCGACATTATCGAGGCGCAACCCGTCGTCGCCGACATCAAACGGGCTTTTCCAGGCATCAAGGTCGACTGGGCCGCGGATGAGATGTTTGCCGATGTCGCGCGCTGGAATACAGGCCTCGACCGCGTGCTGTGCGCGCCGTTGCGACGCTTCAAGAAGGCGCGCAGCCTGGCGGATTTCCGCTCGATTGCGGCCTCGATCGCCGAGTTGCGGGCCGAGCGTTACGACGTCGTGATCGACATTCACGGTGTCTACAAGAGCGCGATCATCGCGTTTCTGACGCGCTCGTCGCGCCGTTTGGGGTATCGGTCGCACGATCTCGGTGAGCGCGGTGCCGCGTTTGCGTACACGGGCCGTCTTGCACCGCGCCTCGCAGGGAACGCGTGGCACGGCATGCGGGTCAGCGTAAGCGAAGCGCTCGGCTATCCGCTCGAAGGGCCGCCGGTTTTCAATCTACGGGTGCCGTCCGGTTCGACATTGCCGCCCGCCGGCGTCGCGCCCCTCGCCATGCTGTTTCACGCAACCTCGAAGGACGACAAGAAGTTGCCCGCGACGCACTGGGCAGCCATCGCGCGCGAGGTGATAAGCCGTGGCTACGAGGTCGCGCTGCCGTGGGGATCGGCCGCCGAGCGCATCGAAGCCAGCGAGATCGCTGCGCTGGTGCCCGAAGCGTCGTTGCTGCCGCCGCTGGGCGTCACCGAAATCGCGCAGATGATCGATCGTGCTGCGCTTGTCGTCGGCGTCGATACCGGCTTCGTCCATCTCGCGCATGCGCTGCAGAAACGCACCATCATGATTTTTGTCGCGACCTCGCCGGAGCTCTTCGGCATCGAGTCACCGTTCCGGTCGATCACCATCGGCGACGGCCGGAGCGTGCCGCCGGTCGAAGAAGTGTTGCGCGCGATCGAGTACGTGCATACCGAACCGGGCGCAGCCGCGGCTGGCGATGCGAGCGTGGCGACCGCCTGAACGACGCGCCAGGCGTGATGAAAATGCGGCGGCAAGCAGGCGGTAAGCAGGCGGCAAGCAGGCTGATCCTGGGCTGAAAACCGCCGCGATCATTACATGCCTGTTAAAACTGTCGCGCTTTTGCAAAGGCCGCGCGGGCTTCGCGCCCGCGCAGCCCTGCTGGCGTTAGGCCAGCGCCTTCCACGGTCCCGGAGCGTGTAACACGGCGCTCATCTCCCCTTACAAATTGCAACGGTTGCGCGGGTCGCCGTCGTGTTCAATCAAGTCATTCGAGATGGCTCGAATAACTACTGACTCGATGGGAGAACGATGTGAAACGCTTGACGCTGACTTTGATCGCGGGCGCGTTCCTGGCTGCTGCTCTGGGCGGATGCATTGTCGTGCCGGCGGGCGGCTACTACGGTGGTGGCTACCACCACGGCGGCGGCTACTACTACCGTTGACGGGACGCGTCGACCTGCGCGGCTGTGCCGTGTTGTCGATGCGAGTGGGGGGAAGTCGCGCATCTGCTTCGGCAGATTGCGCGACTTTTTTTCAGGCGAGCAGCATTTCGAACGCAATGACCGCGGCGATGGCGGCCAGGTTCGCAGCGATAGCTTCAACGACGATACCCTTCCACGTCGCTGGCCTGAAACGGACTGCCAGCAGCAGCGCGCCGAGCAGCGCGAGCGCAATGATCATGACGACGTCTGCATTGTGCAGGTGAATATTCATCGTCGACTCCTATGGGCATCCCGGATGGAAGACGCGTCTGGCCGTGGCTACGCTCCGATTCCAGACTTTGATTCAGGGCTGTGATTCGGGCGCGGTGAGACGAGTATATGCAGGTCAAAAACCCGTGCAAAGGCAGGGAAAGCGCGACCTGAATCACGGTCGGCTTTCCCTGCCGGTGCAGACCATCCCGACGCTTGTCGCGGCGGCCTGCGCGGCGCTTACATCAACTCGGTATGACGCGTCTCGCGCATGCACAGCACGCCGAGCAGGCTGACCGCGGCGGCGATCGATACGTACGCGCCGACCCACGACAGCCCGCCGTGCGCGGCGAGCACCTGCGCGATGTACGGCGCGACCGACGCGCCGAGGATGCCGCCCAGGTTATAGGACACACCCGCGCCGGTGTAGCGCACGTTAGTCGGAAACAGCTCGGGCAGCAGCGCGCCCATCGGCGCGAACGTGACGCCCATCAGGAACAGCTCGATGACGAGGAACAGCAGCACGAGCGGCATCGATCCACTGCCGAGCAGCGGTGCCATCGTGAATCCCGACAGGATCGCCGCGATGATGCCGACGATCAGCACCGGCTTGCGGCCGAAGCGGTCGGCGGCCCAGGCGGACAGCGGCGTCGCGAGCGCCATGAACACGACGGCGATACACAGCATGCCAAGGAACGTCGGACGCGGAATGTGCAGCACCGAGACGCCGTACGAGAGGGAGAACGTCGTCGCGTTGTAGAACAGCGTGTAGCACACCACCATCGCCAGCGCGCCGAGCAAGGTGGGCATCCAGTGCTGCGACAGCAGCGTCGCGATTGGCACGCGTACGCGTTCCTTGCGTTCGATCGCCGCGCGGAACGCCGGCGTCTCCGCGATCTTCAGGCGCACATACAGGCCAAGTGCAACCAGCACGGCGCTGACGAGGAACGGCACGCGCCAGCCCCAGCTACGGAACTGCTCGTCGGAGAGCGACAGCGCAAGGCCGAAGAACAGGCCGTTCGACGCGAGGAAGCCGATCGATGGCCCAAGCTGCGGGAACATGCCGAACCAGCCGCGTTTGCCGGGCGGCGCGTTTTCGGTGGCGAGGAGCGCAGCGCCACCCCATTCGCCGCCAAGGCCGATACCTTGCCCGAAGCGCAGGATGCACAGCAGGATCGGCGCGAGGCTGCCGATCGAATCGTAGCCGGGCACAAAGCCGATAAGCGTCGTCGACAGACCCATCACGAGGAGCGACCCAACCAGCGTCGATTTGCGGCCGATGCGGTCGCCGAAGTGGCCGAACAGAAACGAGCCGATCGGCCGCGCGACGAACGCGATGCCGAACGTGACGAACGCCGACAGCGCCTGCGCCGTCGCCGAGCCGTGTGGGAAGAACACCGGGCCGATGACAAGCGCGGCGGCCGTCGCGTAGACGTAGAAGTCGTAGAACTCGATGGCGGTGCCGATAAAGCTCGCGAAGATCACTCGCGAGGTGCTGTTCTTTCCGGCCACGTCGGGCGGGGTCGCGGAAAGCGGTGAGGTGGACATGCAGGGTCTCCAGTTGAGTTGTCGTGACCCGGTCGCGTGCGCGAAACGCATTCGGCGCGTCGATGGCGCAGAGCCGGGCTGGGTCTTTGTTTGAAATCAGTGCGGGCCGCGAACGTAAAGCGTCCGACGGTCGCGCGGCACGTTGCATGACGTTGCATATGCAACGATGCGCGAGCTTGCTTCGCCACGTGAGCGCCGGTGCGTAACGCGGCGGCACCTGTGGCGATGCAGTCCGGACGGTCGCGCGAGTCGCGCGGCGACGCCACGGTCAGGCTTTCAGGCGCAGGCGGATGGACATGCGGCGAAAGCGGTGCCGGAGGGCTCCGGCAGGGCGTATCCGAAAATTATAACGAGCAGGCGCGTCACGCGGCAACCGGACGCAGCAAGGCGACTGAAAGGCGCGGTTTCAATCGATCGTTTCAATTGATCGTCTGCGCCTGTGGCGAGGCGAAGGTGCGCAGCTGGAATTTGCCGTCGTCGTTGAAAAGCCAGTCTTCCATCAGTTCGAGATGGCCGCGACTATCGAGCAGTTTCGCCGGCGGCTGCGGCAGCGGCGACGCACGACGCAGCGTCGCGAGTGCGGTGCCTTCGGCTTCGTCGTCGCCGTTCGTGCGATAGACCGACGAGGCAACCAGCCGGCCATCCCGGTCGACGACAAACGACACGACGACGAGTGAGCGCAGCATCGCCTGCGGCGTGCCGCGCAGCACATACGACGGATTGCGCTCGATGATGCGCTGCGCGACGGAACTGCGGTACTGGTCGAGCGTGACGCTGTTAATGGCGGCAGGCGGGATGAACGTCGTCGGCCCTGGTGGTGCCGGTGGCGTGATGGTGCAGGCGGCCGTGCTGGCAAGAAAGGTCCATGCGGCGATGCGCGCGAATGGCATGAGCCGGATACGACAGTGCATCCAGTGGTGAGTGCGGATGGGCATCGCAGGGTCAAGCGCGAACGCTTGTGAGCAGGACGTGTTTTTATCCTAGCGCATATGTGGGGGTTTTCAATTGGCGTTGGCCCTGCTTTTGGAGTGGCCATGACGGCAGTAAAAAACTGGCCGGACCATCAGGCGTTGCGCTTGACCAGGCGTGTTATCGCGAGCTATTGTTTTACTCATAAATGGGTTGCGACTACGCGGCCGGCGTCTGGCTCCAGAGGCTACGTTGGGGCCTTTCGCTTTTCTAGGGGAACACTTTCAGCCCATGTCCAATCGCGACGTTGCCGCGCGGCCTGCGTGCTCGCAGTCAACCAAAGGACCGGTAAGCAAGAGAGTCTGCTTCGACTCACCCAGATCCGAATAGCCCGGTCCGGTTCGCATGTTTAGCGTAAAGCGCGCAAAGGTTTCCAACGTGCCAGGAGCGACATTGCTTGTCGATCGCGACCCGTTCCAGATTCGTTGCCGCCCTACGGGATAGAAACTTCCTGAGCGTTCCGACGACGTAGGGAAAATTCCAGCGACGTGTACAACGAAGCCGAGACGGCCATCACCAGATCTTTACGTGAGCGGAGCGGCAGCATCGACGATTCAAGGGCGAGCCTTGGCGTGATGATGGGCTAGCTGGCGCTAACTCTGATTTCTGAGCACGAGCAGCAAATACACCCACGCAACCCCCACCACAAGAGGCAGGAAGTTCCATACCGTCAAAAATGGTGCCCATCGATGCGTCGGCAGCGCCCAACCGATGACGCCCGGTCCGTCGTAGGCCGCGGGCGCGTTCGCGTTCCACCAGGAGAGGAGGCGGTCAACAGCTATCGCTGAGGCGATCAAGCTAAGCAAAGAGATAACGGCGACGCCCAAACCTGTAAAACAAATGGCTTCGACGATCTGGATGTTCTCCCAAGGCTTTCCGTCTTTGGGCGCCATGCCGCCGAAGCCGGCGAAGAGAAACCCTTCGAAGGCCGTCAACCAGCCTATACGATTATTCAAGACGGTATTCTCATGCTCAAGTAACTTGCGTACGTCCTCCGCTAGTTCACGCGCTTTCGCTCGCTCGTTTAGGCGTTCGGGGGCGTCCGGCGCTTGATTGATCGCGTCCATGGGTGGCGTGCCTCCTCGATGAACCACGTGGATCGAATGTTCAGGAGTTTGCCACTGTCATGACTGGTCGAACGCGTGCTACCGCTCATTTAATTGTGGGCGGAACGATGGCGGGTTCTTTGGCGGGTAGAAACGACAAACGGGCCGACAGGCCTGTGTTCACTGAGTCTCTTGGCGGAGGCGGTGAGATTCGAACTCACGGAAGGATTGCTCCTTCGCCGGTTTTCAAGACCGGTGCCTTAAACCGCTCGGCCACACCTCCAAGCCGCGAATTGTAACCCGAAATCGCCGCGCGACGCGACCACTGGCGCTGGCAATCAGCGTCCGTCCTTGAGAAACAGTGCCTGCAGATCGTTGAGAAAATTCTGCCCGCGTGCGGTCGGCGCAATCTTCTCGTGGTCGCGGACAATCAACCCGCGCTTCTCCGCTTCCTGCAGTGCCGGCTCAATCGACGTCATCGACATTCCCGTGCGTTCGATGAACCGGTGCACCGGAAACCCTTCCACCAGGCGCAGCGCATTCAGCATGAATTCGAACGGCAGATCGTGCGGTCCGACTTCGTTTTCTTCCTGCACCGGCGCGCCGGCTTTCGCCTGCTCGATGAACGTCGTCGGATGCTTGTAGCGCGCCTGACGGAGGATGCGGTTCGGGAACGACAGCTTCGTATGCGCGCCCGCGCCGATGCCGAGATAGTCGCCGAAACGCCAGTAGTTCAGGTTGTGTTTGCTCTGCCGATGCGGCTTCGCATACGCCGACACTTCGTAGCGCTCGTAACCGGCAGCCGCCGTGCGCTCGTGAATCCAGTCCTGCATGTCGGCGGACTGGTCGTCGTCGGGCAGCGGCGGCGGAAACTTCGCGAACAGCGTGTTCGGCTCCAGCGTCAGGTGGTACAGCGACAGGTGCGGCGGCGCGAACGACAGCGCCGTTTCGATATCCGCCTGGCATTCGGCGAGCGTCTGCTTCGGCAGCGCGAACATCAGGTCGAGATTGAAATTGTCGAACGTGGTTGCGGCGACTTCGACCGCGGCGCGCGCCTGCGTCGAGTCGTGGATACGGCCGAGCGCCTTCAGATGCGCTTCGTTGAAACTCTGGATACCGACCGACAGCCGGTTCACGCCGCTCGCCCGAAACTGTGCGAACTTCGCGGCTTCGAATGTGCCGGGGTTCGCTTCGAGCGTGATCTCCGCGTCGGCGTCGAGCGGCAGCAGCGCGCGCACGTCCGACAGCAGCCGGTCGAGCCCGGCCGCCGATAGCAGGCTCGGCGTACCGCCGCCGATGAACACCGTGTGCACCTGACGTCCCCAGACAAGCGGCAACGCCAGTTCGAGATCGGTGCGCAACGCGTCGAGATAATCGTTTTCCGGGAAGGCATCGCCTTTCCACTCGTGCGAGTTGAAATCGCAATAGGGACACTTGCGCACGCACCACGGGAAATGCACGTACAGCGCGAGCGGCGGCAACGACGTCAAACGGATGCCGCCTGGCGCGGTGAAGGCCTTGACGACGTTGACGCCCATGCCGCCGATTCCCGCGCCCGCGCCGCCCGCGCCCGAATTAGACGCGGCGCTCACGCAGCCTCCGACAGACGCGTTAGCAGCTGCCGCAACGCGATCGCGCGATGGCTCGTCGCGTTTTTCACCGACGGTTCCAGTTCGGCGGCACTCGCATCCAGCGACGGCAAAAAGAAGTACGGGTCGTAACCGAAGCCGTTCGCACCGCGCGGCGCACCGAGCACTTCGCCATGCCAGCGGCCTTCGGCGATCAGCGGTTCCGGATCGTCGGCGTGACGCACGAGCGCCAGCACGCAGTAGTAGTACGCGCGGCGGTCCGGTTCATTCGCGAGCTGTTCGACGAGGCGCGCATTGTTCGCCGCATCGCTTTTCTCGCCGCCGGCAAGCTGCGCGTAACGTGCCGAATACACGCCCGGCGCGCCCCGCAGTGCAACGACGCACAGGCCGGAATCATCCGCCAGCGCGGGCAGGCCGGTGATCTTCGACGCATGACGCGCCTTCGTCAGCGCGTTTTCGACGAACGTCGGATGCGGCTCTTCCGTTTCCGGCACGTTGAGCCTGCCCTGCGGGATCAGTTCGATCCCGACGGTCTCGAACAGCGCCGCGAATTCACGCAGCTTGCCCGCATTGTTCGACGCAAGCACGACCTGCTTCAACGACGAAGCAATCGTGCCGCCGATTGTGTTGCGTTCACTCACCCTTCGACTCCAGCGCTGCCTTCTGCTTCGCGATCAACGTTTCGATGCCGCTTTGCGCGAGATCGAGCAGCGCATTCATTTCATCGCGCGAAAACGGCACGCCTTCGGCCGTACCCTGAAGCTCGACGAAGCCGCCTTCGCCCGTCATCACGACGTTCATGTCGGTGTCGCACTGCGAGTCTTCGTCGTAGTCGAGATCGAGCACCGGCAGGCCGTCGAACACACCGACCGAAATTGCGGCGACGTAATCCGTAATCGGCGACGATTCGATGCGGCCGGTTGCGAGCAGTTTCGCGACGGCATCGTGCGCGGCCACGAACGCGCCGGTGATGCTCGCCGTGCGCGTGCCGCCGTCGGCCTGGATCACGTCGCAATCGATATGCAGTGTGCGCGCGCCGAGCTTTTCCAGATCGAACACCGAGCGCAGCGCACGGCCGATCAGGCGCTGGATTTCCTGCGTGCGGCCCGTCTGCTTGCCGCGGGCGGCTTCGCGGTCGCTGCGCGTGTGCGTCGCGCGCGGCAGCATGCCGTATTCCGCCGTGAGCCAGCCCTGGCCGCGGTCGCGCAGGAAGCCCGGCACCGTTTCCGCGATGCTTGCCGTACAGATCACCTTCGTGTCGCCGAATTCGACCAGCACGGAGCCTTCTGCATGCTTCGTGTAATGACGCGTGATGCGCACGTCGCGCAGCTGGTCGGCGGGGCGGCCGCTGGGACGTTTCGTGGAGTTTGTCATTGTCTGGAACCGGGGAAAGGAGAAGAGGAGGGCAAACTGCGATTTTACCGCCGATCGGTGCGGCGGGCCCGGTCGCCTGCGTGGCGCACCGGTGAAGCATGGGCGAGGCGTAAGCGCTAAAGATGGGATAATGCGCGTTCTTCGCCCCGCGTCTCGTACACGCCGGGCGGCTCGAATCCTCAGGTCCTTCTGCTGGCGTGCGCGCTGGCACGATGGCCGCCCTTCGCGAGACGAATGATGATCTACAGCATGACTGGCTATGCGAGCGCCACACGCGAACTCGCAGCGGCTTCAGGCACAGGCGGCGTGAGCGTCTCGGTCGAACTGCGCACCGTCAATTCGCGCTTCCTCGACCTCAACTTCCGCATGCCGGAAGACGTACGCGTCTGCGAACCGACGCTGCGCGAAATGCTGATGAACAAGCTGTCGCGCGGCAAGGTCGATATCCGTATCAACCTGCAGCGCAGCGAACAGTCGGCGAACGCGGGCTCCGTGAGCCGCGAGACGCTCGACCAGCTCGCGCTGCTCGAACGCGCGGTGCTGAGCGTGTTCCCGGAAGCCGGCCGCCTGCGTACCGGCGAAATCCTGCGCTGGCCGGGCGTGCTCGCGGAAAGCGGCGTGGCGCCGGAAACGCTGCGCGACGCGGTGCTCGCGTGCGGCAAGCAGGCCATTGCCGACCTGATCGACGTACGCGCCCGCGAAGGCGCGCAGCTCGCGACGATGCTGCTCGCGAACGTCACCGAAATGGAAACGATCGTCACGAAGATCACGCCGCTCGTGCCGGAACTGATCACGAAGCATCAGCAGAAGATCGTCGAGCGTCTGCAGGAAGCGCTCGGTATCGCGGCGCCGGATACAGCGGCGACAATCGTCTCGCGCGAGGAAATCGCGGAACGTATCCGTCAGGAAGTCACGATTTACGGCATCCGCATCGACATCGCGGAAGAGCTGACGCGTCTCACCGCGCATCTGAACGAAACGCGTCATGTGATCGAGAAGGGCGGCAAGGTCGGCAAGCGCCTCGACTTCATGATGCAGGAACTGAATCGCGAAGCGAACACGCTCGGTTCGAAGGCGGCTGCGAAGGAGCTCGCCGATTCGTCGATGACGCTGAAGCTCCTCATCGAGCAGATGCGCGAACAAGTACAAAACCTGGAGTAACACGCCCATGACTGGCCAGACACGTGAAGGCAACGCGCCGCGCAACCCCTACGCCGGTGCTTATCCGGGCAACCTGTTCATGGTCGTGGCGCCGTCGGGCGCGGGCAAATCGACGCTCGTGAACGCGCTGCTCGCGAAAGATCCGGTGATCCGTCTGTCGATTTCATACACGACGCGGCCGCCGCGTCCGAAGGAACAGGACGGCCAGCACTACCACTTCACGACGGTCGACGATTTCCTCTCGCGTCACGCGCAGGGCGAGTTTCTCGAAAGCGCGGAAGTGCACGGCAACTACTATGCGACCTCGCGCGTGTGGATCGAGGAGCAGATGAAGAACGGCCACGACGTGCTGCTCGAAATCGACTGGCAGGGCGCGCAGCAGGTGAAGAAGCAGTTCCACAATGCTGTGGAAATTTTCATCCTGCCGCCGTCGCTCGATGCACTTGAAGAGCGCCTGAAAAAGCGTGGCCAGGACGAACCGAACGTGATTACGCGGCGTCTGCTTGCAGCCGGTAGCGAGATGGCGCACGCGGCCGAAGCCGAGTACGTGGTGATCAACGAGAACTTCGATCGTGCGCTGGCGGACCTGCAATGTCTCGTCGCGGCAACGCGTTCACGCTTCGCTTCGCAGTACGCGCGCCACACGCAACTTTTTGTGCAGCTCGGCATCCATCTGCCGCACGGTGGCTGACGGCGGGGTTTCCGGCACATAAGGTAGAATAAGCAACATACTGAGAAGGAATTTCCAACATGGCCCGCATTACCGTCGAAGACTGTCTGAAACAGATCCCGAACCGTTTCGAACTGGCGCTTGCCGCAACCTATCGCGCGCGTCAGCTCGCACAAGGCCACACGCCGAAGATCGAAAGCCGCGACAAGCCTACCGTTGTCGCGCTGCGTGAAATCGCGGCGGGTCACGTCGGCGTCGAAATGCTGAAGAAGGTGCCGACCTAAGGCACGCTTCGTCCGTTTTCGATTGTCATGTAATTGAATCAACGCGTGCAGACCGGCTTGTCGCCAGCACGTATTCCGAAACGGAGGCGAACATGAGTACGACCCCATCGCCCACCGCTTCGGAAGCGGAGCACGATTCCCACGACAACGCCCACGAAGGTGATTCGCCTTCGACTGCACGCCGCTACATCGACGCGGTCCTCGAACAGTCGTTTCGCCATCTGTTCGGGCCGACCGCCACGCCGGAGCAGCCGCGCCGGCACGACGTCGTTTCGATCTCGAAGCTGACGTCGGCGCTCGCCGAATACATCACGCCGGAAGAAATCAAGGACGTCAAGGCGGCCTTTCATTTCAGCGACGAGGCCCACCTTGGCCAGTATCGTCAGAGCGGCGAACCCTACATTACGCATCCTGTCGCCGTCGCGGAAATCTGCGCCGGCTGGAAGCTCGACGCCCAGTCGATCATGGCGGCGCTGCTGCATGACGTGATGGAAGATCAGGGCGTGACCAAGGCGGAACTCGCCGAGCGCTTCGGCGCGAAGGTTGCGGAACTGGTCGACGGGTTGTCGAAACTGGACAAGATGGAGTTCCGCAATCGCGAGGAAGCGCAGGCGGAAAACTTCCGCAAGATGCTGCTCGCGATGGCGCGCGACGTGCGCGTGATTCTCGTCAAGCTTGCAGACCGCCTGCACAACATGCGCACGCTGGGTGCGGTGCCGCATGAAAAGCGTCGTCGCGTGGCGCGCGAAACGCTCGATATCTATGCGCCGATCGCGCACCGGCTGGGTCTGAACAATACGTATCGCGAGCTTCAGGATCTAAGCTTCGCGAACTTCAACCCGCATCGGTACGCGACGCTCGAAAAAGCGGTGAAGGCAGCGCGCGGCAACCGTCGCGAAGTGGTCGGCAAGATTCTGGAATCGGTGCAGCGCGCGATCGCCGACGCGAAGCTCGACGCCGAAGTCACCGGCCGCGAAAAAACCATCTTCAGCATCTACAAGAAGATGCGCGACAAGCAACTGTCGTTCTCGCAGGTGCTCGACGTGTACGGCTTCCGCGTGGTCGTCGATAGCGCGCTCGAGTGCTACACCTGCATCGGCGCGCTGCATGCGCTCTACAAGCCGGTGCCGGGCAAGTTCAAGGATTACATCGCGATTCCGAAGGTCAACGGCTATCAGTCGCTGCACACCACGCTCGTCGGCCCGTTCGGCGCGCCGATCGAGTTCCAGGTGCGCACGCGCAAAATGCACGAGATCGCCGAAGCGGGCGTCGCCGCGCACTGGCTGTACAAGAACGGCAGCGCGGATCTGAACGACGTCCAGAAGCGCGCGCATCAGTGGCTCAAGTCGCTGCTGGATATTCAAAGCGAAGCCGGCGATTCGAGCGAATTCCTCGAACACGTGAAGATCGATCTGTTCCCGGATGCGGTTTACGTGTTCACGCCGAAGTCGAAGATCATGGCGTTGCCGCGCGGCGCCACGGCACTCGACTTCGCGTATTCGATCCACAGCGACCTGGGCAACCAGTGCGTCGCAGTGAAGATCAACAATGAGCTGTTGCCGCTGCGTACCGAGCTGAAGAGCGGCGATATCGTCGAAGTGATTACCGCGCCGTATTCGAAGCCGAATCCGGCGTGGCTCGGTTTCGTGCGAACGGGCAAGGCGCGTTCGGCGATCCGTCACTATCTGAAGACGATGCGGTTGAACGAGTCGGTGCAACTCGGTGAGCGCCTCGTCGATCAGGCGCTGAAGGGCTATGGCTTCGCGCTGTCGGACGTGACGCCGGAAGTCTGGGAAAGGCTCGTGCTGTGGACGGGCAACAAGAACCGTCAGGAAATTTTCGCGGACATCGGCCTCGGTCGGCGCGTTGCGGCAGTGATGGCGAAGCGCATCGAAGTGCTGATGAGCGGCCGCGACGCCGACGACGACAGCCCGCGTCACGAATCCACCGGCTCGCATGCGCCGCCGGTCGTGATCACCGGCACGGAAGGGATGTCGGTGCAACTGTCCGCATGCTGCCGTCCGATTCCGGGCGACGACATCATGGGCTACATCGGCATCGGCCTCGGCATGGCGATCCACACCACGGATTGCCGCGTTGCGCAACGTATTCACCGCCGCGATCCGGGCCGCTGGATCGACGTCGCGTGGGCGCCGCAGCCGGGTCGCCTCTTCGACGTCGCGATCAAGGTGCTCGTGAAGAACACGAAGGGCGTGTTCGCCCGCGTCGCCGCCGATATCACGTCCGCCGACGCCAACATCGTCCACATCGCGATGGACGAAGATCTGTCGCAGGAATCCACGGTGCTGCGCTTCGTGATCCAGGTCAGCGACCGCGTGCATCTCGCTAACGTCATGCGCCGCGTGCGCACGAATCCGGACGTGATGCGCATCGCGCGCGAACGGCCGAGCGAGGAAGGCCATCATCGTCATGACGGCGGCATGCGGATCGATCGCGAGCGCGCCGACTACTGACGGCCGTGCAACGTACCCGCGGAACGCACCCGCGGCCGCGATACGCGAGGCGCGGGTACGGCAAATGCGTCTTTCCACGCATTGGATGCCCCGATCGTTATCCGAGATTGGCTTGCGCCACGTTGCGCTGCGGCGTGGGGCTTTCCGCGGGAGCGGCGATCGTCTCATTTCTCACCCGGAGTGAAACCCGATGAATGTTGCTGATCTGACCGATGTCGCGCTCGATTACTGGGTGGCGCGCAGCCTCCACGACTTCGTCCGCGAAATCCACTTCACCGACAGCGGCCGCACGGTCGCGATTCGCGGCACCGATCGTGGACGCCCGTGGGACGGCCGCTTCACGCCGTCGACGTCGTGGGAAGCCGCGGCTGTCGTTCTCGAGCGGGCCCAGCGGCTGGAACTGAAGGAGGAGCGTGCGCACGGCGTCGACGCGCATTGCGTCGCCGAATTCGCGGGCGGACACCGGACGGTGGAAGGGCGTGGCGAGTCGCTACGCGTGGCGCTGCTGCGGGCGTTCGTCGCGAGCCGCTTCGGCGACACCGTGGACGGCATCTTGCGGCAGTCGCAGGCTCTGGTCGGCGTGCGGGCGGAGGCGATCGGCGAGCAGTCGGCGCCACCGTCGGTCGAGGACGTCCCGACGCCCAATGGCCGCATCGGCGATATCCAGTCGGCGCCGAGGTAATTTCTGCGGGGTGCGCAGAGCGTAGCCGTCGACCATCGGCGCCCCGGCAACACGCCGGCGACACATCACGCAGCACAAAAGATAAAGGGCCTTCCATCTGGAAGGCCCTTTATGGGTGGTGCGGCTGGCAGGATTCGAACCCACGACCCCTTGGTTCGTAGCCAAGTACTCTATCCAACTGAGCTACAGCCGCACGCGAAACAGGTCATGCTGGAAATCTGACGCTTCGCCAGATCGTTTCGCCAGCTCGTTTTACCAGGTCAATACCCGGTGAAACGCCGGTGAAACAAAAAGGCCTTCCCGGAGGAAGGCCCTCGAACAAGTGGTGCGGCTGGCAGGATTCGAACCCACGACCCCTTGGTTCGTAGCCAAGTACTCTATCCAACTGAGCTACAGCCGCACGCAGAAACGAGATTATAGCAAAGCCTCAAAAAAAGGGAAGCCACAAACGCCAATTTGTCTCATTATCCTTGTTATGTACCCTTGATGGACGGGCCTTAGCCGCTTCGAAGCACCATGAACAAAGCCTTTGTGAAAGAGTCGACTGACGATCAGGACGACGACGCCGATGTCGCTCAGCCCGAGATTCCCGCGGGCGCGAAGAACTACATCACGCCTGCCGGTTACCACCGGCTGCGTGACGAACTGCTGCATCTGATCGATGAGGCGCGTCCGGAGGTCGTGAAGCTGGTGTCGTGGGCGGCATCGAACGGCGATCGCTCGGAGAACGGCGATTACATCTACGGCAAGCGGCGTCTGCGCGAAATCGACCGGCGTATCCGCTTCCTGACCAGGCGTCTCGATCTGGCGGAAGTGGTCGACAGCAGCCGGCAGGAGAACGTCGATCAGGTGTTCTTCGGCGCGACCGTCGACTATGCGACCGAGGACGGCGAGACGCACACCCTGACGATTGTAGGCGTCGATGAGGTCAATCTGGATATTGGGCACGTCAGCTGGGTCTCGCCCATTGCGCGCGCCCTGCTGAAGGCTCGGATCGGCGATCAGGTCACGCTCCACACGCCCGCCGGGCCGCAGCCGATCGATGTGCTGGACGTTCACTACCCGCCGCCGGACGGGGCGTCGTAAGTCACTACGGTCAGGATCTCCATGCCGTTGCCGTACGCTCGCCTTCGTCGTCCGCGAGCCGGGGCATCAATGAAAAAAGGCGCCGCAAGCGGCGCCTTTCAATACTGCGGATACTGCCTTACAGCTTAGAAGCGGTGACGCAGACCAGCCGTCACAGAGACTTGCTTGTTGTTGCCCGAAGCACCCAGACCGTTGATGTCCGCGTTGACAACGGAGCCTTGGTTGACCTGCTGGTATTCGCCTTGCAGGTACACGTCCGTACGCTTCGACAGCGCGTAGGCGGTTTGCAGGTTGAACTGGTTCCAGTGCGGACGCGTGCCTTCCAGGCTCGCGCGGGTGTACGTGTACGAACCCGCGACGCTGAGAGCCGGCGTCAGGGCGTAACGTGCGTTCGCTTCGAAGTTCTGGAAGTGAGCGCTGTTGCCGTTGGTGGCAATACCGCCGCTCACGCCCGAAGCGCCTGCGCCGATGCCTGCGAGACCCTTCAGGTTCGTTTGCGAGTACACGAGGCCAGCCGTTGCCGGGCCGAACGAGTAGTTTGCGCCTGCGCCCCACGTTTGCTGACGGGAAGCGAAGAACGTGTTGTCGCTCGAGACTGCGCCACCCGAGTTGAACGCTGCAGCGGCGCCCGTTGCGCCGTTGCTGTTCAGTTGCAGGTAAGCAGCGCCGACATTCAGGCCGCCGTAGTTATACGATGCGCCGGCGCTGTATGCGCGGTTGTTCGCAAAACCAGCTGCCTGGTTCGAGAAGCCATACAACGCGCCGAACTTGAAGCCGCCGTAAGCCGTGCTCTGGTACTTGACCGAGTTGTTGATGCGGAACGAGTTGTTCAGATTGTCGTTGTCAAACGGGTGGGCGAACTGCGTGCCGCCGTATTGCGTACCCGTCAGCGCCAGCGGGCCGACGTAGTCAACCATGCTGTCGTATTGACGACCCAGCGTCACGGTACCGAACTGGTTGCTCGACAGACCGACGAATGCCTGACGGCCGAACTCACGGCCGCCTTGCTTCAGCGTACCGTCGTTGATGCCGAAACCGTTTTCCAACGTGAAGATGGCCTTGAGACCGCCACCCAGATCTTCAGCGCCGCGCAGGCCCCAACGGCTGCCGTTCACCGAGCCGGTCGTTTCCTGCCAGTTGCTGTGGCCATGCTGGTTGTTCGTGTAGGTGATACCGGCGTCGATCAGGCCGTACAGCGTGACGCTGCTTTGTGCGTGAGCGGCGGTAGCGAAAACGCCCGACAGGGCCGCGACCATGAGAGTCTTTTTCATCTTTGTAACTCCGAGAACAGGATGGGTTTTGGAAACCCAGGCTTCAAGGAAACGATCACGCAACGCTGCGAGAGGCGGAATGCACGTGAAAACGCGCCATACGGCAAGCACGTTTGTTTCCGGACAGACAAAGTGTAGAGACGCGAGTCGGCATGCGGAGGTTCTGAAATCCGCAATAAAGTATTACTGGATTGGAAATGATATGCGACCCTGGCTAAAGCCTTGCTGGTAAAGGCTTTAAGGGCTTCTTCGCGATTCGGAAGAGTGGTGTCAACCTGAGGGCGTTGTGCAATTGCGACAGCAAATGCGGCCCAAAAACGGTACAGATTGTCTAAAAATGTAACTGTTGCTGTTTTTGAAATAGATGGTTGTTGTTATTGCTGCTAATCGCCTGCCGCCACGGCGCTATACTGAACTTTCTGCTTTTCGAAGCAGACTTTTTCGTTGAGAAAAAGATCTCCAAACCTTTGTCAGCGCGGCCTTCCAGCCGCGCTCTTTTTTTGTCCCGCCGCTCTGCGATTCCTTCGCTATCTAGCTTCCCTGCGCCACCGGATCTGCCTGTCCGGATTCGAAGCTGCCGGGAACGCTCCAATCTTCCATGACGTAGTGACGCGCGTCCATAGGGGAAGACAGCAGGTTCTGCCAATGGTCGCCGTGCCACATCGGGTCGAACGCAAAAACTGAGGAATCGCTGGATTCCACGACCCCGTCGGTGTGAACGGACGATGCCTGCGAATGAAACAGCCAGGCGGCCAGACGTTTGAATTCATTGAAAAGCATGACAATCTCCCATTGCGCACTGCCTGTTTGATCATGCATGTGAATGTATTACATGAACAACCGGTATAAACACTTACCAAAAACACTTTTAGTTACATTTGCGGAAAATTTTTCCGGATATAGATGCATTCATATTTCGCGAAGTAATAGTGACCGATTGTGTTGACTAAATAATGCCTGTTGATTTAGGCGGTTGCTTCATTATCCTTAGCATTTCATGTGCTAAATGATCGCCAAAAATTCGCTTGACTGGCTCTCATCGTTCCCCGTATAACAGCAAAGCTGAATTCGAGCGCCGGATGTGCTTTCGGCGAATTCATCGAACAGGCATAAGAGCATTGCCCGTTTATTTTAAATTTTGAAGGAAACTGGAATATGGAAACCGGTATCGTCAAATGGTTCAACGATGCTAAGGGCTTTGGATTCATCACGGCTGATTCGGGCGGCGACGATCTGTTCGCGCATTTCTCGGAGATTCGCTCGGAAGGATTCAAGTCGCTGAAAGAAAATCAGCGCGTGTCCTTTGAGGTGAAGACCGGGCCGAAAGGCAAGCAGGCTGCAAACATCCAGCCGCTGTAACACACCGTACGCCGCGCGGCCACGCAGCGGCTACCTGGAAAGCCCTCGCACTACGTTGAGGGCTTTTTTTCGTCGGGCAGGTATCGAGCGGGTGGGGATCCGATCGCGGCCGCGCGATTATCGGGGCGTAGCAACGCTGCTCATCTGCACTATTGACGGGAATTGCGGATTTAAATGATGGCCAATAACCGCTGTCATCCGGCGGCTGTCATAAAAAAATCAATATGAGCCGTGAATGACGCGTTGTTAATCGCATGCCGTTTCTAACCGGTCGGCAACAAGACAAAAATTTCCCGCCGCAATCCTGCTCTTGCGCCAACTGGTGCATACTTGCGCGAAGTCACGCCTGGAACGCATTCCCATGTCTGAAGAGTATTTGCCGGTTCCGGCAATCGATGTACCCATTGTTTTTGTCGACCTCGAAACCACGGGCGGATCGACCAGCGAGCATCGCATCACCGAAGTCGGCGTAGTCGAGGTGGGCCCGCAAGGCGTCTCGCGCTGGAGCACGCTCCTCGACCCGCAACAGCCCATTCCGCCATTCATCCAGCAACTGACCGGCATCACCGATGCGATGGTGCGTGGCGCGCCCACGTTCGAGTCGATCGCACCGGCGCTGTTCGAGCGCCTCAAGGGCAAGCTCTTTGTCGCGCACAACGCCAGTTTCGATCGCGGATTTCTGCGTGGTGAATTCGCTCGCGTCGGTCTGTCGTTCAATCCGGATGTACTGTGCACTGTGCGGCTGTCGCGCGCGCTGTTCCCGGCCGAGAAGCGGCATGGGCTCGATGCGCTGGTTCAGCGTCATGCGCTTGTGCCATCCGATCGTCACCGCGCGCTGGCTGATGCCGATCTGCTGTGGCAATTCTGGCAGCGGCTGCACGGCCTCGTTCCGCTGGACGCGTTGCGCGCGCAGATCGAGCGCACCACGCGCTATTTCCAGCTCGCCGGCAACATCACGGAGGATCTGCTGGACACCGCGCCCGTTGGCTGTGGCGTGTACATGTTCTATGGCGAAGACGATCTGCCGCTGTACGTGGGCCGTAGCGTGCGCGTGCGTCAGCGTGTTCGTGCGCATCTAACCGCGGAGCGGCGTTCAGCGAAGGACCTGCGCATGGCGCAGCTGGTGCGGCGCGTCGAATGGCGCGCGACGGGCGGCGAACTCGGCGCGCTGCTGGCTGAAGCGCAATGGATTGCGACGATGCGTCCGCGGCATAACCGGGCGCCGCGCGTGGGACGAAGCGACCCCGTCGATGCGCCGTGGCCTTTCAACGGCGCGATCGTCTTCGAGGAGCGCGACGCGCAATCGCAGACCCGCGCGTTTCATGTGATCGACCGCTGGCGCTATCTCGGCGGCGCGGCAACGCGGGAAGAGGCCGCGTCGTTGCTCGTCCCGGGCATTGCCGGTGCGTTCGAACTGTCGACATACCGGATCCTGCAAAGTCACCTCGAGCGCGGCCTTGAGGTCGCGCTGCTGAACGAGCCGGCGCCGCTGGCCGCGAGCGAAGCCGTCGCGGTCTAACGGTTACCGTTAACCGGTCGCCCCGACGCCGCCCGATTCGCAGACGTGCCCGAGCGCGTGCGTCAATGCGCTCGAATGCGCCGCGTCGTAGCGCGTCAATGATTTCCAGTTCGCGATACCCTGCGCGACCCGCGACGGACAGTCCGCCGCGCCGCGCAGCGGCTGCACGCGCGCGAGACCGGCCACCATTGCCTGCGTCAGGCGATCGAGTTGCGGCCGTGTGCTGGTGGCGAGGTCGGGTGCCGCGCCCTCCGGCGGCTGACCGTTGCGCCACGCATCGAACAACGCGTTCTGCACTTCCTTGCTTGCGTCGATCTGATCCTGAAAGAACGCCCGTGCGAAGGCCGGATCGACGTTCGCGGCCTCCGCGCGCTTCGCGACATCCGCGAGCAGCGCGTTTTCACGCGGCGTATCGGTGATCGGTTGATGCGTCGCCCACTTGTAGCGCGCGACGGGCTCCGCGAGCGCAAGACGCTGCGATGCAAGCGCAATGAGATTGGTGAGTGGAGTGTCGTCGCCATCGGCGAAGGCAGGAAGCGGTGCTGCGGCGAGTGCGGCCACGAGCGCAGTTGCGCAGAGGGCGCAGGCGCGGGTCAGAAGTGTCATGAGGGGAGAGAAGACCGAAAGGCCAGAACGGAAACAGCAGAAGAATAGACCATAGCGCGGCAGATCGATCAAACAGACGCGCACAGCCATGCGCGCCGGGTGCTGTCACCCGGCGCGCAAACAGAAATCAGACGACAGCCGTCCGCGCGAACGCGCACGGTATGCGGCGCGCCAGGGCGCCTGCGCACGACTGCCATCCCCGCGCTGATCGCGCGTAGCCCGTATTGCCGTGACTGACCACGCTTATTTCGGGTCGCACGACTTGCGTTGTTCGTCGAAGAATGCGCGAACGTGTTCTGGAAGTTCGGCCCCGAGGAACTCAACGCCTGCCGGTTCCGGATCCGGACTCATCACTTTGTCGGGGGTCGGAATTCTTGGCGGTTTGGTATCCATGATCTTTCTCCTTTACAAACCGATTATCTGCCTCGGTCTTCGTTTTGCACCAGTGCTGCGAAGCGGCAACTCCAGTTTCACTGTTTCTCTGTTGCTTTAACGGCACAGCGCTTCCGGAATTGAAGTCGTATGAATAAAATGTATCGATTGCCTGCTAATCATCTGCGGTCAACCGTTCCGTCCAGCCAGTCTCCCGCCGCTTCCCGCCGTGGTCCGTGCGTCTGCGTACATGCAGACATTCGAACCGGGCGTCACATTTTTGTGCGCTGCAGCGAATAAATCACGCTGCTTCATGCCATCCGAAAACCGATCATGGCTGATCTTTCATTAACGGACGATTAAGCCGTTCCGTTGACGAGCAGGAATACTTTGCAAGGGGTCATCGTAAATCGGGGTTCGTTCGGATTTAAACGATCATTCGTTCGAAAATCGATCGATGCGGATTATTCGTTAATACGCATGACACATTGAGCAGGCACCTGATCTGATCGATGCGAATCGCGTTTTGTCGGCAACCGGAATCCGGTTACTCGCCGGCAGCGATTTCAACGAACAGCGGGGCGCCTGTCGCTTACTTCGCTTCGGCGGATGCTTCGACGGGCGCCGGCACGCGCACCGGACGGTCGTAACCTTCGGGCTTGCCCGTGACGTCGACCTGTCCGTGGATGCGCGCCTGATGGCCGTCCGCAAACATGTAGTACGGGAAAGGCCGCGCCGGTTCGGACACGGCGTCGAGGCGCGCGATATGCTCCGGTGTGAGCATGAAGTCGAGCGAGCCGAGCGATTCCTGCAACTGTTCCGGCTTTGTCGCGCCGACGATGATGCTCGACACCCCACGCTTCTGATGCAGCCAGTTCAGCGCGACCTGCGCCATCGGCCGGCTGACTTCGTTCGCGACCGCTTCCAGTTCAGCGACGATGCGAAAGTTGCGCTCGGTCAGTTTGTCGAAGCCCGGCGGCGGCGCGCTCGCGACGCTCGCGAGCCGTCCGCTGCCCGATACGCCCGCCGCCGTGAACGAGCCGTTTTGCGACGGCCGGTATTTGCCCGACAGCACGCCCATGCCAAGCGGACTCCACGGCACAAGCCCCATGCCAAGATTCGCAGCCAGATCGGCGAACTCGTTTTCCGCGTTGCGCTCGATCATCGAGTATTCCAGCTGCATGGCCGCGACGGGCTCGAAGCCGCGCCAGTCAGCGAGCGTCTGCGCGCGTCCGGCGTACCACGCCGGCGTATCCGACAGTCCGACGTAGCGGATCTTGCCCGCGCGGACGGCGTCGTCCATCGTGCGCATCACTTCGTCGACGGGCGTCACGCGATCCCACGTGTGCAGGTAGTAGAGGTCGATGTAATCGGTGCCGAGGCGTTTTAGCGAGCCGTCGAGCGCGCGGATCAGATTCTTGCGATGGTTGCCGCCCGCGTTCGGGTTGCCGCGTTCGGCGTTGTAGCTGTACTTGGTCGCGATGACGAGGCGCTCGCGCAGTCCGCGCGCCGCAGCGAATCTGCCGACCCATTTTTCGCTCGTGCCTTCGGTGTACAGGTCAGCGGTGTCGATGAAGTTGCCACCGGCATCCACGTACAGATCGAAGAGGCGTTGTGCTGCCTTTTCGTCCGTGCCCCAGCCCCATTCGGTGCCGAAGGTCATCGTGCCGAGTGCGATCGGACTGACGCGCAGGCCTGAGCGGCCGAGCAGGGTGTAGCGGTTCATCGTCATGACTGTCTCCCTGAGAGTGTCCTTGCGTGCGGAAGGTCGGCCATGAAAGGCCGATGAACGTATCCTGCGCCGATTCTTTTCGTGGAAAAATCGGGTCTGTCTGAATGAATTGTGAAGCCTCGCTTCATAATGGAGATTCGTATGGATCCGGCTCATCTGCCTGCACTGACGGCATTCGCCTCGGTCGCACGGCACGGCAGCTTTACCCGCGCGGCTGGCGAATCGGGCGTGTCGCCGTCCGCGCTGTCGCAGACCATCCGCGCGCTTGAGACGCAGCTCAATGTGCGACTTTTCAATCGCACGACGCGCCGCGTCGCGCTGACCGAGGCGGGCGCGCAGTTTCTGGAGCGCGTGCGGCCCGCGCTCGCGGCGCTGGAAGCGGCGTTCGATTCGCTCGACGAGACCCACGATCATCCGGCCGGCACGCTGCGCATCAACCTGTCGCGCGTCGCGAGCGAGCTGCTCGTGTTGCCGCATCTCGCGGAGTTCACGCAGGCTTATCCGCATATCCGCCTGGAAATGGCGCTCGACGATGGGTTCATCGATCTGGTCGGCGAAGGCTTCGATGCGGGGATCAGGCTCGGCGAGCGCGTCGCGCGGGATATGGTTGCTGTGCCGTTGAGCGGTGAGGTGCGTATCGCGGTGGCCGGCTCGCCGGCGTATTTCGAGCGCTATCCCAGGCCGGTTACGCCGGACGATCTCGCCGCGCACGACTGCCTGCATTACCGGTTTTCGACGAGCGGCGGCATCTATCGATGGGAGTTTGCGCAACCGGGTGATCCGCATCGCGTGTTCGAAGTCGAAACGCAGGGCAGCTTCGTCACCAATGATCTGCGGACGATGGTGCGCGCGGCCGAGCAGGGCGTCGGCCTGTTGCACGTAATCGACGGTTACGTGCGCGAGCAGCTCGACGACGGACGGCTCGTGAGTGTGCTCGACGCATGGTCTCCGAAGTTTCCAGGCTTCTATCTGTACACGGCGAGCCGCGCACAGATGCCGCTCAAGCTGCGGGCGCTGATCGACTTTTTCCGGGCGAAGCGGGAGCAGCGTCGATGATTTCTGCGTCCGCGGCACGCGGTCTCAGCGCCAGGCCGCAGCGAGGTGCGGCCGCAGATATCCCGGCGTGCGACCTTCCGTTGCGCGTGCAACCACTTCTGGAATGCCGGCGGCGATGATCTGCCCGCCGGCAACGCCCGCGCCTGGACCGACATCGATGATCCAGTCGCATGATCGAAGCGTCCGGTGCAGGTCGCGAGACTCTAGCCGGACAGCCGCTACGTCAAATCAAATGGGATGATTCAGATCGGCCACGAGCTGGGATGCGATGCTATTTGCACCTTCCGTCAAATCGCTCTTGATGTCAGTTGCTACCACATTCAGCTTCGCGTAGTTGAATGTCTTCCGGTATATCGCATTACCGGCATCGAGCGGTTCGGTATCGTTCGGTTTCTTTCTGAACTGCAGCAGTTTGTCGGACTTCGGATACATCACGACGTTAGCGGCGATATAGAGGTTTCCAGACTGCAACTGGTAGCCGACGTCGACGAACAGGACGGCGCTTGTTGAAGCATTGTCAAAGATGATTCTTTTCTGCGTGCTCGAGTTGACGGTCTCCACATCGAGCGGCGTGGCGAACTTGATGGTTTGAAGCGTGCCGACTGCCTCGTTGGACGCCTGCTTCATGACGGCGCGGAAGTCGTAATCGTGCAGTTGCGCAAGCATCGGAGCGGCGTTGCTTTCTGCGGCCGACCGCCGGGCCGCATCGATGCCCGCTGCAATGAGAGCGCCGAGCAGGCCCGTGGCGCCAGCGTTGGTCGGCGTCACCGTTACCATCAGGCTATTCTGGGGAATGAACAACGTACCGGCTACTGGGCCAAGATCGTGCTGCTCCTGCTTCGTTATCGACATGGGGGGTGTCACCGCACATCCGCTCAGCGCTGCGATAGACAAGAACAAGAAGAGGTTTCTCAGGTTCATTTTAGGGGGACCCGTTTCTGCTTTAGCGTGTAATTGAAATTGCGGCATCCGTAGACCACGTTGCCTTTTCAACTACCGTTTCGGCGATGTCATTATTGCATCGGCGAAAACTGAATAGAGGAAGTCAAATGGATCGTGTGTCCGCGATACCTTTAACGACAGATCCGTGCTTAACTTTAGCGCCCGGCGCTTTTGCAACGTCATAGAGAATGAGGTGCATTCAGTGCAATGCCGCTCGCAATTCGTGCGCTATCAACGGCCGCTTTGGAGAAAGCCTGATAACCGTTTCGGGTCGAGCCCAGTAGTTTGTGCTGGGAGTTGCAATTGTTCGCGCTTTCAACGAAGCCAATGGCATTGCGCTTGACCATCGCGTGTCGGATGCCGAACGATCGTGACGGGGCCGATGGGTGGCGTGCGCACGCACTGCATGCACGCTCGCCTATAGTCATCTGGCGCTAAAGCCGCTGGGGAGTACAACTGGCTGAGCGCCAGCCCCACTTTGACGGCAAATGCCTGCACAGCGCTTACACGGACTCCAGAAAGCAAAAAGCCCAGTCGCAATGACTGGGCTTTTTGCTTGAATCTTTATGGTGCCGGAAAGAGGAATCGAACCCCCGACCTTCGCATTACGAATGCGCTGCTCTACCGTCTGAGCTATTCCGGCATCAGAGAAACGAGATTATAGGGACTTCGCCAACAGTTTGACAAGCCCCTCGCTCAACTTTTTGTTTCCAGATGGTAGCGGGTCACGCGATCGACTTCGTTCTTCGAGCCGAGGAACACCGCCACACGCTCATGCAGGCTCTTCGGCATCACGTCGAGAATGCGCTTCTCACCGTTGGTCGCAGCGCCGCCAGCCTGCTCCACGATGAAGGCCATCGGGTTCGCTTCGTACATCAGGCGCAACTTGCCTGGCTTGTCCGGCGTGCGCTTGTCGGCCGGGTACATGAAGATGCCGCCGCGGTTCAGGATACGGTGCACGTCCGCGACCATCGATGCGATCCAGCGCATGTTGAAGTCCTGCTGGCGCGGGCCGTCCTTGCCGGCGTTCAGTTCATTGATGTACTGCTGCACCGGCGGATGCCAGTGGCGCGCGTTCGACGCGTTGATCGCGTACTCGCGTGTCTCGACCGGAATGCGCATGTCGCTTTGCGTGAGCACCCACGAGCCAAGTTCGCGATCGAGCGTGAAGCAGTTCACGCCGTTGCCGGTTGTCAGCACGAGGACCGTCTGCGGACCGTACACCGCGTAACCCGCCGCAACCTGCTGCGTGCCCGGTTGCAGGAACGACTGTTCAGTCGGCTGCTGGCCGTCAGGGCAGCGCAGCACTGAGAAGATCGTGCCGATCGACACGTTGACGTCGATGTTCGACGAGCCATCGAGCGGATCGAACACCAGCAGATATTCGCCCTTCGGATAGTTGCTCGGAATCGGGAAGAACGTTTCCATTTCTTCCGATGCCATCGCGGCCAGGTTGCCGCCCCATTCGTTCGCGTCGAGCAGGATTTCGTTCGACAGGATGTCGAGGTTCTTCTGTACTTCGCCCTGCACGTTCTCGCTGCCAGCGGTGCCGAGCGCGTCGCCGAGCGCGCCCTTGCTGACGTGGTAACTGATCGACTTGCACGCCCGCGCAACGACTTCGATCAACAGACGCAGATCGGCAGGCAGGTTATTGGTCTCCCGTTGCTGCTCGATCAGGTACTTAGTGAGAGTGGTACGACGTTGCAAAGCCATTGCTTACTCCGGAAAGGCGAAGGAATGCGCTGATTTTACCTGCTTGCCTTCACGCACCTCGGGTTTTGAGACGGAGCGCGTGCTTTTAGCGTCACAGCAGTTCGATCTGCGGGAGATTGAGGACGCTCGTCTCGCGCATGATCGAGACGAAATCGGCGGCGTAAGGACGTTTTGAGAACGCAGGCAACGTCGCGGCATAGAGTTCGCCCGCGAGCGGCGAGCCGTCGGCCGTGTGCACCGGGCGCGGCGTCACGTAGTGTTTGTCGAGATAGACCGCGACGGCCCACAGCGGCAGCGCCGCAACCCCGCGCCGGCTCGCCACCAACTGGAGGATCGCAACCGTCAGTTCCGATGTGCGCCGCTTCGGTTCGATGCCCGCCGGCTTCAGCACCTGCCGCACGATGTCGAGCATGTCGTCGGGCACCGGGTAGGTAATGAGCGTCTCGTCGCGGAAATCCCCGGCTTCGAGCGCCGGCTTTTGCGCGAGCGGGTGATCGTTCGCGACCAGTCCGACGATCTGGAAGCGGAACAGCGGATGGTGATCGACGGCTTCGTCAGGGTCGGCTTCGGCGACGATCGCCAGATCCGCGCGGTCCTGATGCAGCAACCCGATCGGATCCGCGTGAAAGCCGGACACGATGTCGAGCTCGACTTCCGGCCAGCGCTGGCGGAATCCGTCCATTGCCGGCATCAGCCAGTCGAAACACGTATGGCACTCGACGGCGATTCGCAGCGTGCCGCCCGTGCCCTGTGCGAGCCGCGCGACGTCGCGCTCGGCTTCCTCGATGGCGGGCACGACGCCCTCAGCCAGCGCCAGCAAACGCTTGCCGCCGGGCGTGAATGCGAGCGGCGCCGACTTGCGCACGAAAAGTGGCATGCCGAAATGCGCTTCGAGCGCCTTCAACTGATGCGACAGCGCGGACTGCGTAAGACACAGGAACTGCGCGGCGCGCGACAGGTTACCCGTGTCGCGCAACGCAATCAGCGTCTGTAAATGCCTGAGTTCCAGAGGCGAGCGGATCATCGTCGGATAACCGTGCGGGCAGCATGTTGAAAAAAATTCATGATAAATCATAAAAACTTTCGTTTGAATAATATTCGTTCGAATTTGATACTGGCAGTCATAGATCCGGCAACGAACGACAAACGAAAGACAACGACCATGAGCACCGCACACATCCTGGGTTTCCCGCGCATCGGCGCGCATCGCGAACTGAAATTTGCGCTCGAGCGCTACTGGCGCGACGGCATGACCGTCGAGGGCGAACGCGCGCTGACCGAAACCGGCCGCGGATTGCGCGCCGATCATTGGCGCACGCAAAGCGACGCCGGACTGACGTATGTGACGGTCGGCGATTTCGCGTGGTACGACCACGTGCTGACGACGCTGGCGCACGTCGGCGGCTTGCCGCAGCGGTTCGGTTTCGACGCGACGCAGCTGACGCTCGCCCAATATTTCGCGATGGCGCGCGGCAACGCTGTGCAGCCGGCGATGGAGATGACCAAGTGGTTCGATACGAACTACCACTATCTCGTGCCGGAATACGCGCCGTCGACGCGCTTCGGCGCAGGCGTGTCGTGGCTCTTCGACGAAGTGAGCGAGGCGCAGGCCGCCGGTCATCGTGCGAAGGTCGCGCTGGTTGGGCCGTTGACCTTGCTCTGGCTCGGCAAGGCGCGTGATGGCCTGCATGAGCGTCTGTCGCTCCTGCCGGATCTGCTCGCCGCGTATCGACTGTTGCTGGCGCGTCTGAAAGAGCAGGGCGTCGAATGGGTGCAGATCGACGAACCGGTCTTCGCGCTCGATCTGCCGGATGCATGGCGCGACGCCGTCTCCGCCGCGTACGCAGCGCTGGTGCCGGAGGCACCCAAGCTGCTGCTCACCACCTATTTTGACGATGTCAGCGAACACGCTTTGTTGCTGAAGTCGCTGCCGGTGGCTGGCTTGCACATCGACCTCGTGCGTGCGCCGTCGCAACTCGATGCATTCATCGATGCGTTCCCGGCCGACAAGGTGTTGTCGTGCGGAATCGTCGATGGCCGGAACGTGTGGCGCAACGATCTCGATGAATCGTTTGCGCGTCTTGAGGCTGCACATCAACGGCTGGGTGAAAGGCTGTGGGTCGGCACGAGTTGCTCGCTGCTGCACACGCCGGTCGATCTCGGCAATGAAGCGAAGCTCGATGCGGAGCTGCGCGGGTGGCTCGCGTTTGCGGTGCAGAAAGTGCGGGAAGTGGCGCTGCTGCGCGACGCGCTGACGCACGGCCGCGCCGCGGTCGCCGCCGGATTTGACGCGGCACGCGATGCAAGCGCCGCGCGACGCACGTCGACACGGATTCATAATCCGCTTGTGAAGCGCCGCGTTGAGGCGCTGACCGATGCGGACGCCACGCGCCGCTCGCCGTACGCGAAGCGTGCCGCAGACCAGCGCGCCCGCTTTGACCTGCCACTTTTACCGACCACGACGATCGGTTCGTTTCCGCAGACCGCCGAAATTCGCGCAGCGCGTGCCGCGCACAGGCAAGGAAAGCTGAGCCATCTGGACTATCTGGAGGCGATGCGCGAACACGTGCGTTTCGCCATCGACCAGCAACTGGCGTACGGTCTCGATGTGCTCGTTCATGGTGAAGCCGAGCGCAACGACATGGTCGAATACTTCGGCGAACTGCTGTGGGGCTTCGCGATCACCGAAAACGGCTGGGTGCAAAGCTACGGCTCGCGCTGCGTGAAGCCGCCGCTCATTTACGGCGACGTCTACATGCCCGAACCGATGACGGTCGGCTTCGCGTCCTACGCGCAGTCGCTGACTGACAAACCGGTGAAGGGCATGCTGACCGGTCCGGTGACGATGCTTCAATGGGCCTTCGTGCGTGACGACCAGCCGCGCTCGCAGACGGCATTGCAGATTGCGCTGGCGCTGCGCCAGGAAACATTAGCGCTCGAAGCCGCGCAGATCGGCATGATCCAGATCGACGAGCCCGCGCTGCGCGAAGGCCTGCCGCTGAAGGCGCGCGACCGTACGCACTATCTTCACTGGGCGGTCCGCGCGTTCAACATAGCGGCATCGGGCGTCGCCGACGATACGCAGATCCATACGCACATGTGCTATTCGGAGTTCGGTGACATCCTGCCGTCGATCGCGGCGCTCGACGCCGACGTGATCTCGATCGAAACGACGCGCTCGAACATGGAGTTGCTCGACGCCTTCGAGACCTTCGAGTATCCGAATGAAATCGGACCGGGCGTCTACGACATCCATTCGCCGCGCGTGCCGACCGCCGACGAAATGGCTGCGCTGATCGGTCTCGCGCTCGAACGGATTCCGGCAGAGCGGTTGTGGGTGAACCCGGACTGCGGCCTGAAAACGCGGGACTGGCAGCAGGTCGACCCGGCGTTGACGTCGATGGTCGAGGCTGCGAAGAAGGCGCGCGCGGCGCTGGCGTTGAAGGCTAAGGTTTCTTTCGCGGAGGTTTAACGGCGATCGCGCGTTTGACCGCCGCGCTAGATGCGAGCGCGGCGGCGCGCGGCTGGGTGCGGGGCGGCTTCGTTGGTTTCGTTCGCTTTGACATCTTGTTGATCCATCACAACAGTCATCCGGATGACTAACTAAACCACGCGGACGAAAAAAAGCCGACACATTGTGCCGGCTTCCTCATCAAACAAAGACCGCAGAAAAATCAGCCCAGCGCTTTCTCCACGACCTCGCGCACATCGCGCGATTTCACCTGTGCCGCGACCGTTTCCAGCGCCGAGCGCATGCCGTCACGCAACGCCGGCGTGAACCGGCGCCACAATTCCAGCGAACGTGCGAGACGCGCCGCAACCTGCGGATTCATCGCGTCGAGCGCGATTACCTGTTCGGCCCAGAAGCGGTAGCCCGAACCATCTTCCGCATGAAACTGCGACGGGTTCGCCGTGCAGAAGCTGAAAATCAGCGAGCGCGCGCGATTCGGGTTCTTGAGCGTGAACGCCGGATGCGACATCAGCTTGCGCACGATGTCGATCACCGGACGCTGCGCGCTTCCACGTTGTGTCGCCTGCAGCGCGAACCATTTGTCGATGACGAGCGGTTCTTTCTCGAAGCGTCGATAGAAGTCGTCGAGCGCGCCTTCAGCCAGCGTGCCGCCCGTCGCCGCCGATGCGTTCAGCAGCGCCGACAGCGCCGCCGACCGGTCCGTCATGTTGTTCGCCGCGTCGTATTGCGCGTTCGCGAGACGCACGGCTTCCGTGGGGTCGTCGAGTTCGCAGAGATACGCCAACGCGAGATTCTTCAGCGTGCGATGGCCGGATGCTTCGGGCGTGGCTTCGTACCCGCCCGGCGTCTGATGTTTGTCGTAGATCGCGAGCCAGTCGGCGTGCAATGCATTGGCCAGACGGTTGCGCACGAACTGTCGCGCGCGGTGCACCGCAGCCGGATTCGACTCGGTCATCTGCTCGGCAAGATACGCTTCCGACGGCAGCATCAACGCAAGTTCGCGGAACGCCGGCGACAGCGATTCGTCGCGCAGCACGCGAGCAAACGCAGGGACGACGGAATCGTCGAGTTGCAGCGCCGCCCCCGTCGCGGCATGCGAAGCGAGTGCGAGCAGTTCACGCGTCGCGAGCCGCTGGCCGGCTTCCCAGCGGTTGAACGGATCGCTGTCGTGCGCGAGCAGGAAGGCGAGTTCTTCGTTCGTGTAGTCATACTCGACGATCACCGGCGCCGAGAAATTGCGCAGCAGCGAAGGCAGCGGCTTGTCGGCCACGTCGATGAACGTAAAGATCTGCTCTGTGCCCGTGAATTCGAGCACGCGAGTCGTGCCCGTAGCCGCCGCGGCCTCGCCCTCGAGACGCAACGGCAGATCCGCGCCGTCCTTGCCGATCAGGCCGATCGCGAACGGAATCAGGAGCGGTCCCTTCTGCGTCTCGCGCGCGGCAGGCGAGCCGTCGCCGTAACCTTGCGTGAGCGTCACGCTGTAGCGGCGCCGCGAAGCGTCATAAGCGGTTTTCACGGTCACGCGCGGCGTGCCGGCCTGGCTGTACCATCGCTCGTACTGCGCAAGATCGCGGCCGTTGGCGTCGGCCATCGCACGACGGAAATCGTCGCACGTCACCGCCTCGCCGTCGTGACGCTGGAAGTACAGATCCATGCCCTTGCGGAAGCCGTCGCGGCCGAACAGCGTCTGGTACATCCGCACGACTTCCGAGCCTTTTTCATAGACCGTCATCGTGTAGAAGTTGTTGATCTCGACGTAGCTCTCCGGGCGCACCGGATGCGCCATCGGGCCCGCGTCTTCGGCGAACTGCATCTGGCGCAGCACGCGCACGTCTTCGATGCGCTTTGTCGCGCGCGCGGCTTCGTCGCTACTGTTGCTCTGGCCGCCGGCCATGTCGGCCGAGAATTCCTGATCGCGGAATACGGTCAGCCCTTCTTTCAGGCTCAGCTGGAACCAGTCGCGACACGTCACGCGGTTGCCGGTCCAGTTGTGGAAGTACTCGTGGCCGACCACCGCCTCGATGTTCGCGAAGTCGGTATCGGTCGCGGTTTCGGGGTTCGCCAGCACATACTTCGTGTTGAAGATGTTGAGCCCCTTGTTCTCCATCGCGCCCATGTTGAAGTCGCTCACGGCGACGATCATGAAGCGGTCCAGATCGAGTTCCAGCCCGAAGCGTTCCTCGTCCCAGCGGATCGAATGCTTCAGCGAATCCATTGCGTGCTGCGTCTTGTCGAGATCGTGCGGCTCGACCCAGACCTGCAGCAGCTTTTCCTTGCCGGATCCGCTCCTCACGCGTTCTTCCAGCGCGACCAGCTTGCCCGCGACCAGCGCGAACAGATAGCTCGGCTTTCTGAACGGATCTTCCCAGCGGGCGAAGTGACGGCCGTCCGGCAGATCGCCTTCCTCGATCAGGTTGCCGTTCGACAGCAGCACCGGATACGCGGACTTGTCGGCGCGCAGCGTGACCGTGTACGCGGCCATGACATCAGGCCGGTCGAGAAAATACGTGATGCGGCGAAAGCCTTCGGCTTCGCACTGCGTAAAGAAGTTGCCGCTCGATACGTACAGACCCGACAGCGTCGTGTTCTCCGCCGGATTGCACACGCTCACGAGCGTCAGTTCGAACGCGTCGGGCACGTCATCGAGCGTCAGGCCGCGCTCGTCGGGATGCGCGGCGGCGTGTGGTTTGCCGTCGACTGTCGCGCTGACGAACGTCAGCTGTTCGCCCATGAGTTCGAAGTGGGCCGCGCGGACGGCGTCGGGATTGCGGCGCACGCGCATCGTGTTACGGACCGTCGTCCGTTCGGGGACGAGATCGAAGTCGAGCGCGACGGTGTCGATCAGGAAGGCGGGCGGCGCATAGTCGGCGCGGCGGATCACAGCAGGCGTAGCAGTGTCGGACATGGCGGTTTGAGTGAAGAGTGCTGGGCGGGCCGTCTGCCGCGCGGGGTGCGCGGCGACGAGCCAGTCGGGCCATTGTACAAAGCCATTTTAGATCGTGCGGCCCGAACTTTTTACCGATGACACGGGTCAGCGTATTATCGGGCCGCTGCGCGCAGGCGCGGCCCGCCCTATAAGACGCCGAAGACGCAAAAGACGAGGAAGACCATGAAGCTCGACCGATGGACCCGCCGCGCAGCCATGCTGCTAGCGGCCATGGCAGTCACACTTTCTGGCTGTACCACTTACGTGACGACGCAGGTCACTGCGTTCTCCGACTGGAGCGGCAGCGATGCAACGCGAACCTACGCGTTCACCCGCCCAGCCGATCAGAAGAACAACCTCGAACTGTCGACCTACGAGGCGCTCGTGGGCAACGAACTCGCGATCCAGTCGTTCCGGCGCGTGAACAGTCAGGACGCGCACTACCTGGTTGGTCTCGGATACGGCATCCGCAGCGACATGGTGACCGTTTCGCAGCCGGTCTACTACTACAACCCGTGGCCGGGCCCGTACTACTGGGGCCGCCCGATGGATCCGTGGGGGCCGTTCGGCCCGTTCCCGACTGGCTACGTCGACCAGAGCTATCCGGTTTACACGCATTTGCTCAGCATCCGCATTACCGATCGCGCGACCGGCAAGGAGGTGTACAACGTGACGGCTCGCAATTCGGGCGCCGAGTCTTCGCTGGTCCGGGCGATGCCTTATCTCGCGCGCAGCGCGCTCGCCGATTTCCCGCTGGGTAACGCCGTCGTGCGGACAGTCCGGATTCCGCTCGACGGCAGCGGCGCCGCGCCATCGAACGAAGCGACCGTTTCTACCGGAGCGGCCGCGCCCGCTGCGCCGGCCTCTGCGGCCAAAGCCGTGCAATAGGCATCAGGGCATCTGGCATCAGAAAGCATCCCGCATCGCAGCATCGGTTTCACCGACACAAAAAAGCCGGCACCCGCGTCACGCGCAGGGCCGGCTTTTTCGCTGAAACAACCCGCGCTAAAGGTGTATCAAACCCCCACACCGAACAGCGCCAGTGCGCCCAGCACGACGAACATGACCGCGGCGATGCCGTGCACGACCTTCGTCGGCAACCGGTGAGCGAAGCGGTCGCCGAGCACGATGGCCGGCACGTTCGCGATCATCATCCCAAGTGTCGTTCCGGCCACCACGCCAAAGAAATCGTGGAAACGCGCGGCCAGCGCGACGGTGGCGAGCTGCGTCTTGTCGCCCATTTCCGCGAGAAAGAACGCGATAACGGTCGCGCCGAACACGCCGAGGCGGGTGCGGTTCGCGTTGGCTTCGTCTTCGTCGAGCTTGTCCGGCACCAGGATCCACAGACCCATGCCGATGAACGAGGCTGCGAGTGCCCAGCGCATGATCGTCGGCGTGACGAGCGTGCCGAGCCATGCGCCGAGCGCGCCGGCGCCGGCGTGATTGACCAGCGTGGCGACGAGAACCCCGAGAATGATCGGCAGCGGTTTGCGATAGCGGGCGGCGAGGACGAGCGAAAGCAGCTGCGTCTTGTCGCCGATTTCGGCGAGCGCGACGGCGCCCGTCGAGATAAGGAAGGCTTGATCCACGTTGTGATGGTTTCCTCGGGCCGAGAATGAACGAGCGACGACCCACAACCTGCCGGGCCCTGTTGCGGCGGCTGTGGATCATCGGTCTCGCCAGGCCAGAGGCTGCGTCTGCCATGGCCGTACAGGCCAAGTCTGTTGACAGGCGCCCCCGCGTTTCACGTGCGCTTCGCAGCCTTCAATGCTGAAAGGTTGCGCGGACGTGCTGCAGGGCGGCTACTCCCCAATGAGGGGCGGATTATAACACGCGGTCTCAGGCACGCTGCGCCCCGTGCAACAGCGTTTTGCCACGTGTTTCCCAACTATCGCTATGACGATCAGTACAAACCGTCCAGATACCGAGAAAGGCGCACACGTTTCTTTCAGAACGTAAAAGGGCCGCATAAGAACTTCAGCGCTGACCCATCACATCTCGTCAATGTGGAAAAGGGTTTGAAGCCTTTCCAGGACTCGTTTTAACGGTTCGTGGCGGTGGTGAGACGGATACAGATGGATACGTCTTTTGTGGCTGATTTAATCCACAATATTCAGTATGATGCCGGCGGTCGCCGGGGAATCTGAGTCTAACTAACATCATCGTCTGGCGGGCCCGCCCCTAAATAATTGGGGCATGGTGCCGTTAATTCGCCTGAACATATAACAAGACTGGATTGACCTCGGTGGCGTCTGCCTCGGGCTGGGCAGCGCACATGCGTCGCCTCCGGCCGGCGTGCCAGATGGGGCGCCAGCAGCCTTAGCAGTTTTCAATCGCGCGAACACCGATATGCCCGATCTGCACTGGACTATTCCGGTTGCTCGCTGGTCTTCCTGGCCTGCCGCCGCAGCCACCGCCCCCGATATTGGCTTTATCGAGCCGATCGTGCGACGTCGGCTGAGCACGCTGTCGCGCGCGGCGCTGAAGGTCGCGCACGACTGCGTGGGCGACGACGCTGCCGCCGTGCGCACGGTGTTCGCCTCGCGACATGGCGAACTGCGCCGCACCACCGACATCCTGCGCACGATCAGCGCGGGCGAGCCCGTTTCGCCGACTGCCTTCAGCCTTTCCGTGCTCAACGCGATGACGGGCGTGTTCGGTATCGCCCGCGGCGACCGCTCGCCGGCAAGCGCCATCTCGGCAGGCGCCGAGACCCTGGGCTACGCATTGCTGGAGGCGCACGCGCAATATGCGAGCGATCCCGCGACGCCGGTGCTGGTCGTCTACGCCGACGAACCCGCCGACCCCGCGTACGGCACGATCGAAGACGAAGTGCAGGGCGGCGCGCTGGCCATCCTGTTCGACGCCACGGCCGCACAGGGCCAGCTGACGTGTACGATCGCTCAGGCGCCGACGTCCGGCGATGCGCCCGCGCTTTTCGCGACGCAAAGCCAGGCCGTGCAGCACTGTCTCGACACGCACGCGGCGGCAGTATGGCAAGGCGCCGATACGACCTGGAAATGGATCTGGCATGATGGCGCGGCTTGAGTACGTCTGGCGGCTGGTTGCCACGGGCCTCGCGATGGCGGTGTTCGGCGTGTGCGGCTTCCTGTTCTCGGTGATCGTGTTTCCGCTCGCCTGGCTGTGGCCGCATCGGGCGTCGCGACAACGCGCCGTGACCGCGGTCATCCACGGCTTTTTCCGTGCGCTCGTCGCCGTGCTGCAGTTCGTCGGCGTGATGAAACTGGTGGTCGAGGGCGGCGACGCGTTGCGTACGCGCCGCCCGGCAATCGTCGTCGCGAATCATCCGACGTGGCTCGACGTGATGGTGCTGCTTTCGCTGACGCCGCATGCGTGCTGCGTCGTGAAGAGTGCGCATTGGCGCAACCCGTGTTTCTACGGCATCGTGCGCGCGGCTGAATACGTGAGCAACGCGGACCCGGTCGAACTCGTCGAAGCCGGCTCGCGACAGCTCGAAGCCGGCTACACGATGATCATCTTTCCGGAAGGCACGCGCAGCCCCGCGCCGAACCGCCTGCATGCATTTTCGCGCGGCTTCGCGCATATGGCGATCAGGGCGGGCACGCCGATTCTGCCGGTGCTGATGGATTGCGATCCGCCTGTGTTTACGAAGCAGATGCGCTGGTACAACGTGCCGGCGCGCGCATTCCGGATGCGCGTCAGCGTGCTCGAGCCGGTTGGCGTCGAGCAGCTCTCAGCCCACGAGACATCGCCGGCACTTGCCGCGCGCACCGTGACCAGCGCCATCGAGGCCCACATTACCCAGCATCTGTTCGACTATGGATTCTTTAAAACTGGAAATTAAGCAGCTCCTGATCGCAGCACTGGATCTGGAAGACCTGACGCCTGCCGACATTGACGACGATGCCCCGCTCTTCGACACCGATGGCATCGGTCTCGATTCGATCGACGCGCTCGAGATCGGCATCGTGCTGCGCAAACAATACCAACTGACCATCGCTGCGAACGATGAGCGCACGCGCGAGCATTTCCGCTCGATCAATACACTGGCGGCGTTTGTTGCCAGCCAGCGCGAGCCCGTGCATGCAGCGAACGAAACCGCAAGGAAAGGGGAATAAATCGTGACCGAGGCAGACATTCTTGAGCGCATCCGCGCCATCTTCAAGGAGAATTTCGCGATCGAACCTGCGCGCGTGACACCCGATGCGCATCTGTTCGAGGACCTCGATCTGGACAGCATCGATGCAGTCGATCTCGCGATCAAGCTGCAGGAGATGACGGGGCGCCGCATCAAGCCCGAAGAGTTCAAGTCGGTGCGCACAGTCGGCGATGTGATCGGTGCGGTCGAATCGCTGCTGGCGGCGCAGGGCTGATGCAGTCTGTTCCGTCAGACATGCCGGAATCTGCGATGGGCAGGTTGCGTCAGATATTGCGCGCTGTCCTGCAGGTGCTGCTGAAGCTGGCGTATCCCGCGCTGATCCTGTGCGCGTGGAAATGGGACACGCCGCGCTATGTCGGGCTCATGCTGTTCGCGATTCTGTGGCTGCAGCGCTGGGCGGGTACGGGGAGCGTCGCGTCGTCGCTGCGCAGGCTGACGATGGTGGACTGGTGCGTCGCGGGCCTCTTGAGCTGCGCGTCGGCTGCGATCGTCGCGACCAATAGCGAGATGCTGCTGCGTATCTATCCGTCGCTTGTCAATCTGGGTCTCCTGATCGCGTTCGGCGCGACGCTCGTGCGTGGGCCGACGATGATCGAGAAATTCGCGCGTATCCGCACGCCAGATCTGAGCGCGCCAGCGGTGCTGCATACGCGTCGCGTCACGCAGATCTGGTGTGTGTTCTTTGCGCTGAACGGCGCGTTTTCCGCGTATACGGCGTTCTACTGGACGCGTGATGCGTGGTCGCTCTATAACGGCGCGATTGCGTACGGTCTGGTCGGCGTGCTGCTCGCCGGTGAGATCGTGTGGCGATACCTGGTGGTGCTGCCGCGCGCGGCGCGTTCGGAGGCGGCATGACCGGCATGATCGCGCTGCATGATCTGCTGCAGTCTGTGCGCACGGACACGACGACGCCTGTCTGCCGCGATGGTGATGCGGTCATCGATTTCGCAGTGTTCCGTGCGCGCGTTTTACGCATTGCAGATTCGTTGCGGGCGCAACCGTCGAAGCGTTACGCGCTGTGTGTCGACGATGCATTTGATTTTGCGTGCGCGCTTTTTGCGCTCCTTGCGTGCGACAAGGAGCCGGTGATTCCCGCGAATGCAACGCCGGGCTATCTCGCCGATCTGTCGAATGCATTCGATGCCGTATTGACCGACGACGGCCTGCGTACGCTGATCACTGATGCTGCACCGGCAGAAAGCGTGCAGACCGCGACGATCTCTCCCGATGCGCCGCTCACGCTCTACACGTCGGGCAGCAGCGGCACGCCCAAGCCGATCCACAAGACGCTCGCGCAGTTCAACGCCGAGGTGCACACGCTCGAAACGCAATGGGGCGCGCTGGTGGGCGATGCGACGGTGCTGGCGAGCGTTCCGCATCATCACATCTACGGGCTGCTGTTTCGCGTGCTGTGGCCGCTCGCCGCTGGCCGCGCGTTCGATCGTACGGTCAGCATCGATCCCCTGCAGCTCCAGGAGCGGATCAACCAATGCGGCGCAGCGGCGGTGCTGGTATCGACACCGGCGCAACTGTCACGCTGGCCTTCGCTGGCGGGCTTCGCGACGCTCACACCCGTGCCGCGCGCGATTTTCTCGTCGGGCGGTCCGCTCGCGCTGGATACCGCGCGTGACTATGCCGCTGCCTTCGGCGCGGCGCCGATCGAGATTTACGGTAGCACCGAGACCGGCGGCATCGCATGGCGGCAGCAGAACGCATCGGAGGCGTGGCAGCCGGTGGCCGGCATCGAAGTGCGTCGCGATGAAGACGGCGCGCTCAACGTACGCTCACCGCATCTCGGTCACGACGGCTGGCATCGCACCGACGACGCCATTACCTTCGATGACGATGGCCGCTTCCGTCTGCGCGGCCGGCTCGATCGCGTGATCAAGCTCGAGGGCAAGCGCGTCTCGCTGCCTGAACTCGAAGCGCGGCTTGCGCTGCATCCCTATGTCGCGCAGGCGGCGGTCGTGCCGCTGGCGGGCGCGTCGCGTCAACGTGTCGGCGCGCTCGTCGCGCTGACCGACGCGGGTAGCCAGGCGCTACGCAGCGAAGGACGCCTGCTGCTCGCGAAGACCTTGCGGCGCCATCTCGCGGCGTGGTTCGATGTGGTCGTCCTGCCGCGTCACTGGCGTTTTCGCAGCGCGTTGCCGTTCGATGCGCGTGGCAAGCTGCCGGCCACTGCCATTGCCGCGGCGTTCGACGCGCGCGCCGACGGCGTCGAAGTGCTTGCCGAAGCGCGCAATGGCGACGAGGTGCGTTACGACCTGCGCGTACCGCCGGCACTCGTGCACTTCGCCGGACACTTTCCTGGTTTGCCCATCCTGCCGGGCGTCGTACAGGTCGACTGGGCGGTTCGTTTTGCGGCGGAACATGTCGCTGGCGCGCGCGCGATCGCGTCGATCGACCGGCTGAAATTCATGATGCCCGTGCCGCCCGGTGCGATGCTGAGCCTGACGCTGGCTCACGACGCAACACGTCGGCGCGTGCAGTTTGCGTACCGGCTCGGCGAGCGCGACTGCGCGTCGGGCGTGATCGTCTATCGGGAGCGCGTATGAGCTTCGCGCCCTGCATCGTCATTCCGATTTACAACCACAAGGATGCGATCGGCTCGACCGTCGCGCATCTGGTTGTGCACGGTCTGCCGGTTTTCGTCGTCGACGATGGCAGCGATGAAGCGACGCAGCACGTACTCACCGCACTCGCTGAACAGCACGCAGGGCAAATGACGCTGTTGCGCCTGCCGGTCAATAGGGGCAAAGGCGCGGCCGTGATGGCAGGCCTGCGCGCGGCGCGCGCGGCCGGCTATACGCACGCGTTGCAGATCGACGCCGACGGGCAGCATGACGCCGCCGATGTCCCGCGCTTTCTCGACGCCGCGCGTGCCGAGCCTGGTGCCGTGATTCTCGGCCGCCCGGTGTACGACGAGAGCGTGCCGAAGTCGCGTCTGTATGGCCGCTATCTGACGCATGTGTGGGTGTGGATCGAGACGCTGTCGTTCGAGATTCGCGATTCGATGTGCGGGTTTCGCCTGTATCCGCTCGACGTCGTATGTGCGCTGATCGACAGCGTCGAGCTGCCGACACGCATGGACTTCGACATCGAGATCCTCGTGCGTCTGCACTGGCGCCGTATCGCGTTTCGCGCGATCCCGACACGCGTGACCTACGCCACCGACGGCGTCTCGCACTTCGACGTGCTGTGGGACAACGTACGGATCAGCCGAAGCCATACGCGGCTCGTCGCGGGCATGCTGCTGCGTCTGCCTGTGCTGCTTGCGCACAAGGTGATGCCGGGGCGCGTGGCGCTTCCGGCCAGCGCCGACACTGCCGCAGAGAGCGCCACGGGCGAACGCCACTGGTGGCGCGTCGCAGAACGTGGCAGCAGGCTCGGCATGTCGTTGCTCGCGCTCAGCTGCAAGCTGTTCGGCATGCGCTTCACGGGATTGTGGCTGCATCCCGTCGTCGCGTATTTTCTGGTGACGGGCCGTGCAGCACGCGTTGCGTCGCATGACTATTTCGCGCATCTCGAACGCGTTTCGCCACCCGGCACAAAAACGCCGCGACCGGGCTGGTTTTCCGCCTACCGGCAAATGCTGGCGTTCGCGCAGTCCGGGCTCGACAAGCTTGCCGCATGGTCGGGCCGCGTCAATACGCAGGAGGTGCGGTTCGACGACCCGAAGGCGTTCGAAGCGCTCGCCGCGAGCGGACGCGGCGCGCTCGTGATCGGCGCGCACCTCGGCAATCTGGAAATGACGCGTGCGCTGGCCGTGCGCGGCGCGCATACGAAAGCGACCGCGATCGTCTACACGGAACACGCGAAGCGCTTTAATAGCGTGCTTGCGTCGTCGAACAGCGACTTCGCGCAACGGCTGGTCGAAGTCAGCGACTTCGGGCCGGAAACGGCAATGATGATGCAGGAGCGCGTCGATGCCGGCGAACTGCTCGTGATCGTCGGCGATCGCGTGCCCGCGCACGAAGCAGGGCGCACGACCGAGGCGCAGTTTCTCGGCGCGACTGCGCCGTTTGCGCAGGGGCCGTATGTGCTCGCGCATGCACTTGGCTGCCCGGTGTATCTGTTCTTCTGTATCAAGGAGCAGTCGGGCTACCGGCTTTATTTCGAACCGTTTGCGGAGCGCATCGACCTGCCGCGCCGCGAACGTGCGCAGCATCTCGCTGCATGGGCGCAGCGCTACGCCGCGCGCCTCGAACATTTCTGTCGCAAGGCGCCTTATCAATGGTTCAATTTTTTCGATTTCTGGGCGCGGTCCCCACGGGACCTTCCTGCGGGGCGCTCCCCACGGGAGCTTCCTCCGGTGCACCCCAGCGGAGGCGCGAATGGCCGAACATGATCTGATTGACGACGCGGCCCTGTACGTGCAACGTGATGCACGCGAAGCCGTAGTAATCGGCGGCCGCCGGTTGACGATCGAAGAAGTGGTCGCCATTGCCCAGCGTCGCGCGCCTGTCGCGTTGAGCGACGATCCGGCATGGCGTTCGCGCATCGAGCGCGGTGCGGATTTTCTGCGCAGGCATCTTGCTTCGGGCGCAACCGTGTATGGCGTCAACACGGGTTACGGCGATGCGTGCGTTGTCGACGTGCCGATGGAACTCGTCGAAGCGCTGCCGTTGCAGCTGACGCGTTACCACGGCTGCGGCATGGGCCAGTATCTTGACGACGCGCAGACGCTCGCCGTGATCGCCGCGCGCCTGAATTCGCTCGCGTACGGCTTTTCGGGCGTGCGGCCTGTCCTGCTCGACCGTCTGGCGGATCTGATCAACCATCGCGTGTTGCCGCGCATTCCATCGGAAGGGTCCGTGGGCGCGAGCGGCGATCTGACGCCGCTGTCGTATGTCGCGGCCGCGCTGGTCGGCGAACGTGACGTGCTGTTCGAAGGTCGGCTACGTGACGCATCGGATGTCTGGGCGCACCTCGGCCACGCGCCGCTCAGGCTCGCGCCGAAAGAAGGCCTCGCGCTGATGAACGGCACAGCCGTCATGACGGGTCTCGCGTGCCTCGCGTTTGCGCGCGCCGATCATCTGACGCGGCTCGCCGCGCGTCTCACCGCGCTGTCGACGGTCGCGCTCGACGGCCGTGCTGCGCATTTCGACGCGCTGCTCTTCGAAGCGAAGCCGCATGCCGGTCAGGCGGAAGCCGCCGCATGGATTCGCGAAGACCTGGCCGACCGCGCCGATACGCCAGGCCATCGTTTGCAGGACCGCTATTCGATTCGCTGCGCGCCGCACGTGATCGGCGTCGCGCGGGATGCGCTGTCATGGGTGCGACGCGACATCGAGAACGAGCTGAACAGTGCAAACGACAATCCGCTGATCGATCCCGACGGCGAACGCGTGCTGCATGGCGGCAACTTCTACGGCGGACACATTGCATTCGCGATGGATTCGCTGAAGGTGGCCGTCGCGAATCTCGCCGATCTGATGGACCGGCAACTCGCGCTGCTCGTCGACGACAAGTTCAACAACGGTTTGCCGCGCAACCTGTCGGGTGCGTCGCCGGCACGTGCGCCGATCAATCACGGCTTCAAGGCCGTGCAGATTTCGTCGTCCGCATGGACTGCCGAGGCGCTCAAGCTGACGATGCCGGCAAGCGTCTTCTCACGTTCCACCGAGGCGCACAATCAGGACAAGGTCAGCATGGGCACGATCGCCGCGCGCGATTGTCTGCGCATCCTTGAACTGACCGAGCAGGTCGCGGCCGCGCATACGCTGGCGACGGTGCAGGCCGTGCAGCTTCGTCTGCGGATGAACGTGGCGACGCCCGTGCCCGCGCCGCTGCATGCGTTCGCTGAGCGCGTGAGCGCGCAGTCGCCGTTCGTCGACGAAGATCGCGCACTGGAACACGATCTGCGTGCGTTGACTGCACGCATCGCGGATTGCGCGTTGATCGATGGCTATCGCGGAGACCGCATCGCATGACTGGATCCAGCAAGGTGCTGAAGGCGAGCGCGACGGTCGAAGTGCCGTTCCATGACGTCGATGCGATGGACGTCTGCTGGCATGGTCACTATCTGAAGTACTTCGAGATCGGCCGCGCCGCGCTGTTGCGTGCGTTCGACTACGACTATCCCGAGATGCGCGCGTCCGGTTACCTGTGGCCGATTGTCGAGGCGCATCTGAAATACGTGCGTCCGGCAACATACGGTCAGCGGATCGACGTGCGCACCGAACTGCTCGAATACGAGAATCGCCTGAAGATCGGCTACGAGATCGTCGACAGCGCGACGGGCAAGCGTCTGACAAAGGGCTACACGATTCAGGTCGCCGTCGACGCGGCGACGCAGGAACTGCAGTTCGTCTCGCCGCCCGTGGTGTTCGAGAGGCTGGAGCGCGTATGGTCACGTTGACGCTTCGCGCCTGCGTGTGTGCCGCGATGGTCGCGCTGGCGCTGCCCGCGTTGGCCGCGACTGCGCAGCAGACAGCACCGGCAAACGACACGCAACGGGTCCAGCAGATCGCCGGGCAGCTCGGGCAGGCGAAGGGCATTCGCGCACAGTTCACGCAGACGCAGACGTTATCCGCGATGAACAAACCGCTCGTCAGCACTGGCTCGCTCGTGTTTTTCCGCGAGCGGGGCGTGATCTGGCAGATCGATACACCGTATAAAGCGACGTACGTCATCACCGATGCGGGGGTCACGCAGGTCGATGCGAACGGAAAGCCCGTCACGACACATCGCCAGCCCCAGGGCGCACGCAGTGTCGCGCAGGTGTCGAAGATGATGCGCGCGATGCTCGGTGGCGATCTGTCCGCGCTGTACTCGCAGTTCGACGTGAAGGCCGACGGCACGCCTGCGCAATGGCACATGCAACTGACGCCGAACCAGCCGCAGATCGCGCAGGCCGTCAAGGGCCTGCAGATGGAAGGCGGCGATTATCTGAAGACACTGCGCATCACGCTTGCCAACGGCGACGTCACGCAGATCGAGTTCGCGAACAGCAAGGCCGTGGACGCACTTCAACCGGCCGAACTCACGCTGCTGGGAGCGAAGTAATGCACGTGCTGGAGCAACGCGCAGCACGGCATACATGGGGCATACGCGCCGCGTGGCTGCTGCTTGCCGTTGTCGCGTCGCTGTATTGCGGATGGCGTTTTACGGCCGGCTCGCCGTTACAGACGAATCTGCTCGCGCTGCTTCCCGCCACGGAAGCGGACCCGGTCGCTGAAAAAGCCGTCGATACGCTCGCGACCGCGCTCGGCGATCGCACTGTGCTTCTGGTCACGTCTACCGATGCGGCGCATGCGAAGGCCGCCGCGAAACAGCTTGGCGCGACGCTATCGAAAAGCGGCGCGTTCGCTTCCGTGATCGCGGAAGTGCCGCCGTTCGATACGAGTCAGGTCGCGCGGCTCTATCTGCCGTACCGATTCAACCTGCTTGCACCGGATGACCGCGCTGCGCTTGCCAGCGGTTCAGTCTCGTTGCACGACGCGCTTGCGCAGCGTCTGTACAGCCCGATGCAAGGTGGTCTGTCGACGCCAGTCGCCGACGATCCATTCGGTTGGCTCCAACACTGGATGGCGAACCTGCCGCTCGCGACATCGAACCTGGAAATCGAAGACAGTCTGCTGGTGACGCATCGCGGCGCGGCGACAAGCGTGCTGATCATCGCGACACTCCCGGGTTCCGCCTATGAATCGAAGACGCAGCACGCGGTGATCGACGCTGTCGCGAACGGCGAAACGTCGCTGAAACAGGCGTACCCCGACGTCACGCTCGCTCGCACGGGCGCGGTGTTCTACGCGGAGTCCGCGCGCGCCGCATCGGAACGCGAAGTGCATCTGATCGGCGTGGCATCGGTATGCGGCATTGCGTTGCTGATGTTGTGGGTGTTCCGCTCGCCGCGTCTGTTGCTGCTGGGTTTTGTGTCGACGGCGCTCGGCGTTGTCTGCGCGCTGGCCGTGACGATGCTGGTGTTCGGCAAGCTGCACCTGCTGACGCTCGTGTTCGGCGCGAGCCTGATCGGTGAAGCCGTCGATTATTCGATTCAGTACTTCGTCGTGTATCTCGGCGGTCAGCGTGACTGGGAGCCGCACCGCGGCGCGCGCGAAGTCCGTCCCGCATTGAGCGTTGCGCTTGCGACGAGCCTGCTCGGTTACGCCATCCTCGCTTGGGTGCCGTTTCCGGCACTCAAGCAGATCGCCTGCTTTGCGATTGCGGGCATCTGCACGGCATTTGCGTCCGTGCTGTGGCTGCTGCCTGCATTGCTGGTTCGCGCGCCGAAACGCAGTCCGCAGCGGCTGTTCAGCGGCGCTGCCACGCTGCTCGGCCGATGGCAGGCGACGATCGGCGGCCGACGCGCGTGGGGCGTGGCAGCGTTGCTGGTGATCGTCGCGATACCAGGCTGGCTGCGCCTCACGAGCGACGACGACATTCATCTGCTGATCCAGCGTGATCCCGCGCTCGTCGCGCAGGAGCAGAAGGTGGGCGATGCGATTGGCGTCGACAACAGTGCGCAGTTCTTTGTCGTGCGAGGCGAGACGCCTGAAATTGTGTTGCAGCGCGCGGAAGCGCTCGGCACACGGCTCGATGCGTTGACGGGCAAGCTGAAAACGAACGGCTGGCAATCGGTGACGTCGTTCGTGCCTTCGGCAAAACGTCAGATGGAAGATCACGCGCTGCTCGCGCAGCACGTGTTTAACGATCCCTCCGCACGCCGTGCGATGCTGGTAGAAACGGGCTTTCGCGACGAGGTCGCCGATGCGTGGCTAAAGGTGTACGCACAGTCCGGAAAGTCCGTGCTGACGGTTGATCAATGGCTCGCTGCGCCCTGGTCGCAACCTTACCGGCATCTTTGGCTCGGCGAGGTGGATGCCGCGTCGCACGGTTATGCCGCTGTCGTGATCCCGCAAGGTGTGACGCCCGACAACCAGCCTACGCTGATCGCGACCGCACGCGCGTTGCCCGGCGTCGTGTTCGTCGACAAGGCGGCAAGCGTGTCGACGCTGTTCGGCGCGTATCGTGTCGATAGCGGGATCTGGCTCGCGGGCGCACTGGCGCTGGTGATGGCGTTGCTGATGGTGCGCTACGGGTCGCGCGGCGGCATCATGGTGACGTTGCCCGTTTTGCTTGCCGTCGGCGTGACGCTCGCGGTGTTCGGCTACGCACATGTGCCGCTCAATCTCTTCAACTGGCTCGCGTTGATGCTCGTACTCGGCGTCGGCGCAAACTATGCTGTGTTTCTGCGCGAAGGGTGCATGCGCGCGCCGCATGAACTCGGCGCGGTATGGACCGGCGTGCTGCTCTCGGCGTCGACGACGTTGCTGTCGTTCGGTCTGCTCGGGTTGAGCGGAATGCCCGCGCTGAAAAGTTTCGGCGCCACGCTGGCGTCAGGCATTGCCGTGTCGGTGCTGCTTGCGCCGATTGGCATGCCATCACCGAATGGAAGGAGGGCAGCATGAGCGCGCCACGAGTTTACTTACATGCCCTCGGCATGATCAACGCGCTTGGCGACGATCTCGACGCAATCGTGCCGGCGCTTGCCGCGAGCAACGCGCCCGGTATGGGCGTCGCGCACATGGGCATCGGCGACGCGTTTGTCGGCCGCGTGACCGGGTCGCTCGACATTGCGCCGCCGGCATCGCTGGCGCGTTACGACTGCCGCAACAACCGCCTGCTGCTCGCGGCACTCAAACAGATCGAACCCGCGGTCGAGGCTGCGCGCGCGCGGTATGGCGCGGGCCGGATTGGCGTCGTACTCGGGACGAGCACGTCGGGCATCGACGCCGCCGAAACTGCGTTCGTCCACCAGGCGCAGGCGGGCGAACTGCCGGCGAACTTCAACTACCGGCAGATGGAGATCGGCACCGTCGCGCCGTTTGCTGCGGCCGCGCTTGGTATTCGCGGACCGGCGTTCACCATTTCTACCGCGTGCACATCGAGTGCCAAGGCATTTGTGTCCGCACGAAGGCTGTTGCAGTTGCAACTATGCGATGCGGTGATCGTCGGCGGCGTCGATTCGCTGTGCGAGTTGACCGTCCAGGGTTTCGCTTCGCTCGAATCGACCAGCAATGCCCGCACCAATCCGATGAGCCGCAACCGTAACGGTATCAACGTCGGCGAAGGCGCGGCTGTGTTCCTGATGAGCCGCGACGAGGGTCCGGTGAGGCTCGCAGGCGCGGGCGAATCGAGCGATGCGCATCATATCTCCGCACCGGACCCGAAAGGCGTCGGCGGCGAGATGGCATTGCGCGAGGCGCTGGCCGATGCGGGTCTGGATCCGTCGGCGATCGGTTATGTGAATCTGCATGCCACCGCCACGCGCAAGAACGACGAGATGGAAGCGCGTTTGATGTCACGCGTGTTCGCAGACGGTGTCGCGACAAGCGGCACAAAACCCCTGACGGGCCATCAACTCGGCGCGGCGGGCGCGACCGAACTCGGCTTTGCGTGGCTGACGCTCGCACGCGATGACGTCGCGATGCCGAAGCATGTGTGGGACGGCGAGGCCGACGCTGAGTTGCCGGCGCTCGATCTCGTCGATAGCGAACGCTTCCTTCCGGGAGCATCGGGCCCGCAGCACGTGATGAGCAATTCGTTTGCCTTCGGCGGCAGCAACGTCAGCCTGATTCTTGGACGGTGACGCACGCGATGAATACCTCAACCGACAGCCGCGCCGTGCACGTCGAACCTGACGTCAGTGCTGCGTTTGGACCGATCGAGACGATCCTGCCGCATCGCGGCACGATGCTTCTCGTCGACGCAGTGCTGACGTGCACGGACGACACGCTTACCGCAGAAGCGCGCGTCCGCAGCGATGCGTGGTATTCCGACGACGAAGGCGCGATGCCCGCATGGATCGGCATCGAACTGATGGCGCAGGCGATTGCCGCGCACATCGCGCTGCTCGCGATGCGCGCGGGCGGCCGGGCGCGGCCCGGCGTGCTGCTTGGATCACGCAGCTATACCGCGCTGCTGCCGGCGTTCCCGGCCGGCGCGCGCCTCACGATCGAAGCGAAAGAACTGCTGCGCAGCGAGGAAGGTCACGGCGCCTACGAATGCGCGATCGATCACGACGGCGTGCGCTGCGCCGAGGCCGTCGTCAAGGTATTTCAGCCGACCGATTTTCAGACATTCATCGAAGGGATCAGTTCATGAGCCGGCGTGTTCTCGTAACCGGTGCAAGCCGCGGTATCGGCCGCGCGATTGCCTATCAACTGGCCGCCGACGGCTTCACGGTGTCCGTGCATTGCCGCACCGGTCGCAGCGAGGCCGAAGCGGTGACGGCCGGCATCGCCGCGCAGGGCGGCACTGCGCGCGTGCTGCAGTTCGACGTGCGCGACCGGAAGGCCTGCCGCGATGTGCTCGAAGCCGATGTCGGCGCGTATGGTCCGTACTACGGCATCGTGTGCAGCGCGGGCGTGACGCGCGACGCTGCGTTCCCTGCACTCACCGAAGAAGACTGGGACATCGTCATCGAAACGGGTCTCGACTCGTTCTACAACGTCGTGCATCCGCTGACGATGCCGATGGTCCGCGCGAAGAAGGGTGGCCGGATCGTCACGATCGCCTCCGTTTCGGGAATCATGGGCAATCGTGGTCAGGTGAACTACAGCGCCGCGAAAGCCGGCCTGATCGGCGCCAGCAAGGCGCTCGCGGTCGAACTCGCATCGCGCGGCATCACGGTGAACTGCGTCGCACCCGGGCTGATCGAAACCGGCATGCTCGACGACATGCCGCTCGAACACGCCTTGAAGACGGTGCCGATGAATCGCGTCGGCCAGCCGGCTGAAGTGGCGTCGGTGGTGAGCTTCCTGATGTCGGATGCAGCGTCGTACGTGACGCGGCAGGTCATCGGCGTGAACGGCGGGATGGTGTGATGAAGCGCGTCGTCATCACCGGCATGGGCGGCGTCACGGCATTCGGCAGCGATTGGAACGACATCGAAGCAAAGCTGCGAAGCGGACGCAATGCGGTACGGCGCATGCCGGAATGGGATTACTTCGAGTCGCTCCATACGCGGCTCGCGTGTCCGCTGCCGGAATTCACGTTGCCGTCGCACTATCCGCGCAAGAAGACGCGTTCGATGGGTCCCGTTTCGATGTACTCCGTGCGTGCGAGCGAGCTTGCGCTGACCGACGCAGGTCTCATCGACGAGCCAGCGATCAGCGATGGACGGATGGGCGTTGCATATGGCTCGTCGTCCGGATCGGTGCAGCCGATCCGCGCGTTCGGCAGCATGCTCGAAACCGGCTCGATGGGCGACGTCACATCGAATAGCTACGTGCAGATGATGCCGCATACGACAGCGGTGAACGTCGGCCTGTTCTGGGATCTGAAAGGCCGCATCGTGCCGACGTCGTGCGCCTGCGCATCCGGCAGCCAGGCGATCGGCTACGCGTACGAAACCATCGCCACCGGCAAGCAGACGTTGATGCTCGCGGGCGGCGCGGAAGAACTGTCAGGCCCGGCGGTTGCCGTGTTCGACACGCTTTACGCGACGAGCACGCGCAACGACGAGCCGCATCTGACGCCGCGTCCGTTCGACGTCGCGCGCGATGGCCTGGTGGTCGGCGAGGGTGCGGCGACGCTCGTGCTCGAAGAGTATGAGCATGCGGTTGCGCGGGGTGCGCACATTCACGCGGAGATCGTCGGCTTCGGCTGCAACTCCGACGGCGCGCACATGACGCAACCCACTGCGGCGACGATGGCGCTCGCGATGCAGCTCGCGCTTCAGGATGCGCAACTTCCGCCCGAAGCGATTGCGTACGTGAACGCACACGGTACATCGACCGACCGCGGCGACATCGCGGAAAGTTATGCGACCGCGCAGACATTCGGCGCACATATGCCCATCAGTTCGCTGAAGAGCTATGTCGGTCACACGCTCGGCGCATGTGGCGCGCTCGAAGCGTGGTGGACGATCGAGATGATGAAGCGCAACTGGTATGCGCCGACACTCAATCTGACTGATATCGATCCCGCCTGCGCGCCGCTCGACTACATCATGGGCGAAGGCCGGACGATCGACGCCGAGCATGTGATGAGCAATAACTTCGCGTTCGGCGGCATCAATACGTCGCTGATTTTCAGGCGCGTACGGTGAGCGTGATGGCAAAGCGCGGCATGCAGCGCGTCGTCGTGACCGGCATGGGCATCGTGTCGTGTCTGGGCAATGAACTCGATGACGTGTCCCGCGCGTTGCGCGCGGGGCGGGGCGGCATCACGCGCATCGACGCATGGCGCGAGCGTGGTTTTGGCAGTCAGGTCGCGGGCGTTGCTGGCGTCGCCAGTGAGACGCCGTTCGATCGCAAGCTCGAACGCTTCATGGGCGATACCGCGCGCTTTGCGGCGCACGCGGCGCGCAAGGCGATCGACGATGCCGCGCTCGATTTCAACGCCTTGCGTTCGCCGCGTGCGGGCGCGGTGATCGGTTCTGGCGTCGGCACGATCTCGACGTACGACGCGGCGATGGCGATCGCGAATACGCGCGGCATCGAGAAGACGCCGCCGTATACCGTGCCGCAGGCGATGAGTAGCACCGCGTCGGCGAACGTCGCGCAGGTGTTCGGTATCGAAGGCGTGACGTATTCGCCTTCGTCCGCGTGCACAACATCGTCGCTGGCGATCGGGCAGGCGATGCAGTTGATCCAGACCGGCCGTCAGGACATCGTGCTTGCGGGCGGCAGCGAATCGCTGCACGACAACATGACGCTGATGTTCGATGCGATGGGTGCGTTGTCGCGGCGCTTCAACGCTACGCCTGCGAGCGCATCGCGTCCGTACGACGTCGCGCGCGACGGATTCGTGATGGCGTCGGGTGGCGGTGTGCTGGTGCTCGAATCGCTGGAGCATGCGCTCGCGCGCGGCGCGCGCATCCATGCTGAACTGACCGGTTTTGGCCATTGCACCGACGGCGCGGGCATGGTCACGCCGCACGCCGGCGGCATCGCCCGCGCGATGCGCGAGGCGCTCGATGAATCGGGTGCGCGTCCCGACTACATCAACACGCATGCGCCTTCGACGCCGCGCGGCGACGCCGAAGAACTGCTCGCGCTACAGGCGGTATTCGGCGAGGAAGTCCCGGCGTTTTCGTCGACGAAAGGATTGACCGGCCATCCGCTTGGCGCGTGCGGTGCGCACGAAGCGATCTACGCGATGCTGATGATGCGCGACGGTTTCATCGCCGGGACGACAGGCATCGAAACCGCCGATCCTGCGCTGGATCTTGACCGGTTGCCACTTGTGCGCGAATCGCGTGATGCGACGATCGAAACGGCGATGTCAGTTTCATTCGGGTTCGGCGGCAGTTGCGCGAGCCTGATGTTGAGCGCCAGGAAGGGCGCGTGAAGTTGTCGTACTCGAAGCCAGCTGATCAACGGTGAAAAGACGATGAACGGCAATTGATGTTTGCTGAGCTGAAGCGGCGGCGCAGCATTCGCCGGGCCGCCACTCCCGTGCGGCGTCAAGACGTCCTGGCCGCCGCCACGTTGACGAGCGTTTCGCGACGTTTGCCGGGTTGCGGACGATGCAGGCCGAGCCGTTCGAGGAGACCGAAATCTTTAGCGCGGCTCCACCAGAGGTAGGGCAGTGAGACGTTGCGTTCGCTGAACGCGAAGCCGGCGTCGCGGATCATGTCGAGGTATCCGTTGGCACTTTTCTGCACGTGCATCGGATGACGGAACAGCAGACGGATCACCCATGACTTGATGTAAGCATCGGTCGATTCGGCGAACAGCAGGACGCCGCCGGGTTTCAGCACGCGACGGAATTCGGCCAGCGCGCGTCCCTGCTCGACGAGGTGATGGAACGTCTGATGGCAGAACACGATGTCGGCGCTGGCGTCGGGCAGCGGTAGCTGTGCGCAGTCGCCATGCATGACATCGACGGTGGTGTTCGGTGGACAGCCGCCGGCCGCGTTTTCGGCGAGCGCAAGCGATGGCTCATGGAAGTCGATGCCGACGATGCGTGACGGGTTGAACGCTTCGGCCAGCAGGCGAAACGAAATACCCTGGCCGCATCCGGTATCGACGATAACCGGTGCGGTGGGCAGGGGCGTGTCGATCAGACGTTTGAGGTCATTGATCGCGACGCGCAGGACGTGGTGTTCCCACGTATGGGTACGCAGGAACCAGATGCCAAAGGCCGTTTCCGGCACGAAAGGCACGCGGTATGTTTCAGATGGCGACATGTGGTCTCCGTCGCGGTGTTGTTGTTTATTGACTGATCTGCGCGCCATTGTAATGGCAAGTCGATGCAGCGGGATGGGATGACAAAAAGATGAAACTGTCGCTCGGGGGCAAGTCGAGGACAACCAGAAGAGGGTCGTTTTGAACACGAATACAGGTACGACAGCGGGCGATGTGGTCGACGTCGCCATCATCGGTGCGGGGCCTTCGGGTGCCGTTGCGGCTGCGCTGCTGAGGAAGGCCGGGCGTTCGGTGCTTGTGCTCGAGCGCCAGCATTTCCCGCGGTTTTCGATTGGCGAGAGCCTGTTGCCGCAGAGCATGGCGTACCTCGAAGAGGCGGGCATGTTGCAGGCCGTGGTCGAGGCCGGGTTCCAGTACAAGAACGGCGCGCACTTTATCGCGGGCGACAGGGCGTCGGCCTTCGACTTCCGCGACAAGCACACGCCGGGCTGGGGCACGACCTATCAGGTTGAGCGCGCAACGTTCGATGACCTGCTGATTCGCTGCGCGGCAGAGCAGGGTGCGGAGGTCCGTTTCGGACACACGGTGCGCGCAATGCAGACGGGCGAAGCGCCGGTGCTCGACGTCGAAGACGAAGCGGGCAATGCGTACAAGGTGCATGCGCGGTTTGTGCTCGACGCGAGCGGGTTTGGGCGTGTCCTGCCGCGGCTGTTGAATCTTGAAACGCCGTCGCGGATGCCGGCGCGCGCGGCGATTTTCACGCACGTGCTTGACGGGATTCCGTTTGGCACGACGGACCGCAACAAGATCACGGTTGCTGTTCATCCTGAACGGCGGGACGTGTGGTACTGGATGATTCCGCTTGCGGGCGGACGGTCTTCAGTGGGATGTGTGGCGGATGCTGGCTTCCTCGACATGCCTGAGGACGCGCGCGACGCGCGGTTGCGTGAGCTGCTGATGCAGGAGCCTACGCTGGCGCGACTGATTGGTCGTGCGCCGTTTTTGATGCCTGTGCGGCATATTGGCGGGTACTCGGCTAACGTCGAGCGTTTGCACGGGGCCGGGTATGCGTTACTGGGCAATGCCGGGGAGTTTCTTGATCCGGTGTTTTCTTCTGGCGTGACGATTGCGGTGCGGTCAGCGCATCTCGCTGTGCAGGTTTTGTTGCGGGCTTTTGCGGGTGAGGCTGTCGACTGGCAGGCTCAGTATGATGTGCCCTTGCGCCGGGGGATTGATACGTTTCGGGCTTTTGTCGAGCGGTGGTATACCGGTGAGTTGCAGGATATTATTTTTTATCCTCATCAGACGGATTCGATCCGGAGGATGATTAGCTCGGTTCTCGCTGGGTATGCCTGGGATGAGAGTAATCCTTATGTTGCGGATCCAGTGCGGCGCTTAAATGCACTGTATGCGGTTTGTTCCCAAACCTAGGGTTTTGGGGTTTTCTTGTTCTTCGTTGGCCTTTCCTTGTATTCATGTCGGTCTATTTGGGGCCTGTCATAAATTTTGTGTGTAAGGCATAACATGTAGCTCAAGGAGCATGTATGCCACGCAAACCCAAGACGAGCCCCGAGGCCCAGACAG
>NZ_JBNDMO010000025.1:0-92832 GCF_050436625.1 Paraburkholderia sp. GAS334
TTAAAATTGCTGACGCCGACGTGCCGGACTTTCCCGGCGCGTACGACCGAGTTAAGTCCCGCGATCTGTTCGTCTAGCGAAACGTCCGATCCCGGCCAGTGCAGCAAGAGCAGATCGATATAGTCTGTTTTGAGTTTTCGAAGACTCTCGTTGACAGACGCTTCGAAATGTCTTTCGGAGTAGTTGCTTACCCAGACCTTGGTCGTCAGGAACACTTCGCTTCTTGGAATCCCGGACCCGGCGACGCACTCGCCGATTTCGCCCTCGTTACGGTAGATCTGCGCAGTGTCTATATGACGGAAGCCGGCACGAAGGGCAGCAGGAATCAGTCGATAGACGTCGGCGGCACCCATTCCGCAAGTGCCGAAACCGATGGCCGGAATTACCGCGTTACTAACTTGAACGTTTAGCATGAGGTGTTCCCGATAGAGCACGTGTATTGGAAAACGCGCCGAAACCGCTTTTTAGAGACTAGCCGATACGACCGATGCGACGCAGCTGTGCCCCAATCTCCTTTATCCTGGTTTCCCCCGCACGCAACGCTTCTGAAGACGTATGAACAGAGTAATAGCCAAGCACGAGATCGTGCGGATGTTCGACCGCGGAGCCGAGGACGAACTCCGAATCTTCGTCGGCAGTGAATGCCAAAACGTCTTCTATCTCGCCAAACACAACAAGCTCGTCGGAGACGTGTTCGTCACCGATGTGCAGTGCGCCACGTTGAATACATATCCAAACGACGTTATGACCGGCCGGCAGCGTGTAGTGCCACTGCTCTCCCGCCGAAAGCTGCACGAGCAGATAGTTGATACCAGGGGGTGCAGATACCGGGCTTTCGACATTTCCATAGCGACCCAGGATAACGCGGGCTGGACCGACGCGAGGGATTTCGCTCGCAGCTAAATACTCGCTATGGGGTGCGCCCAGTTCGAGTTCAGGTGGCAACGCGACCCACAACTGGTACCCGCGCGCCGGTCCGTTGCCGGTGGCACGGCCATCATGCCAAACGCCGATACCCGAATTCATCCACTCGACGCTGCCGGCTGGCATGATCCCCGATGTGCCAGTGGTGTCTTCGTATTCGACTTCACCTTCCAGCAACACGGTCGTCGTGGCGAGGCCGGAATGGGGATGCATGGAAAAGCGCATTTCAGCACCCACCGAACTATCGAAATAGTCGAGAAATACAAAGGGTTTCAGGAATTCCCCCAAGTCGCCCGGGCTGACCAGCCGCTTTACGGGACCGTGCTGTCTGCCTGTCGTACGTTTGACAATCGATTTCTGGCCCCGCAGTGGACCGGAGCGATGTGCAGTAGTTTGCACATCGCGCAGCGCTTCATCTTCTGCGTCACTTTGCGACGAGACTCGCGAAGGCATCGTTTTGAAAGACATGGTGTTGGCTCGCACTAATACTCCGACAACAGAGAAGCCTCGCGACGAGGCGGTCGCATACCGGATAAGGCAAGCGATCACCTCGACGAGTCCGTTTTCCTAGCCCGCGTTCAGAGCCGAAGCACCCGGAGCTACCCGCCGCGAGCGCGCGTCCATGCTAAACGCGCCGGCACCGAACCAGGTGATCTGCAGGAGGCCACCGGCCATCATCACGTTCTTGAGAAAGTGAATCATCTGGTTCTGATCTGCGAGGTTGTGGTGAAAGAAAATCGCAGTGACCACGCAGAACACTGCCATCGCCAGTGACACGGCGCGGGCCCGGTAGCCCGACAGTAGCAGCAGGCCGCCGCCCAGTTCGGTGAGCACAGCAACAATGAATGCGAGTGGTGGCACGGGTAGACCCATGGCTGCGATATAGCCAACCGTCGCGCCGTACGCCGCCAGTTTGCCCAGCCCGCTCATGACAAACGGTGCACCGATCAGAATGCGGCCGAATAGCGGCAGAAATTTGAAACGTTCCATGACAAGCTCCTTAAATGAATTTGCGGAGGTGGAATACGAAATAGGGAATTAGCCGGCGTCCACCATCACCAGCTCGGAATCTTCAAGCGCCGTAATCCGCGCTATAGCGACATGTGTGATCGCGACGCCGTCTAGCGGCCCAACGACCTCACCATTTACTTCGATGCGTCCCGAGGCCACGACGAGATAGGCGCGACGTGCCGGATTCAACTCGTGTGAAACACTTTCGCCAGCCGTTAGCATCGCGCCAAGCACACGCGCGTCGGCGCGAACAGGAAGCGCACCTTCATCGCCGGCGAAGCCGCTGGCAAGGACAACAAAGCGTCCAGACCGGTCGCTTTTCGGAAACGGCCTGGTATCCCATGCGGGTTCTCCGCCGGCTTCACGAGGTCGAAGCCAGATCTGATAAAGCTTGAGCGGCACCTCGCCCCGGTTGAACTCGGCATGGCGTATGCCCGTGCCGGCGCTCATGACCTGGACATCGCCTGCGCGGATCGTTCCTTCGGACCTCAACGTGTCTCGATGCCCGAGCAGGCCCTGGCGCACATAGGTGATGATTTCCATATCACGGTGTCCGTGCATGGGAAAACCGCTGCCAACAGCGATCTCGTCATCGTTCCAGACAATCAGGGGACCCAACGCGGCGTGCGCGGGATTGCCGTCAGCGCTGACGACGAAATGATGTTTCGCGCGCAGCCAGCCGAGTTCCGCCTTGTCCAACGATTGCCAACGCCTGTGTGTGAGCATCCCCGCCTCCGTTTCCCGCGACCGCAAAATGCGACGCCTGTCACCTGCAATCGACCGAACCAAACGTTGATGCAGGCGATGAGTAGAATGCTATATTTGCAACGAACCCATGCCTAGATCTGCAATTGATATGCATCGTTGCTGTAATTAGAATGATCAGAAGGAGCGAAAGTCTGCCCATGAACGCAATCACTGACCTTAACGATCTTCGGCTCTTCGCAGGGGTGGTCGAGTATGGAAGCTATACGGCGGCCGCTCGCAGCCTCGGCCTGCAGACGTCGAAACTGAGCCGGCGCGTTCGCGCCCTCGAAGAAGAACTTGGCGTCCGCCTGCTCAACCGGACCAGCCGCAGCCTGTCTTTGACGGAAACCGGACGGCAGTTTCACCAGCATTGCCTTGCGCTGGTGGCGGAGGCAAAGGCAGCCAAAGACGTCGTGGACCGGACGCAATCGAGGCCCCAGGGCACTGTCCGGATCAGCTGCCCCGTGGCGTTACTGGAGTGCGGCATCTCCACGATCATCGCGCGATACGTTCAGGACAACCCCGATGTACAGGTTCTGCTTGATGCAACCAACCGCCGCGTGGATGTCGTCGAAGAAGGCCTGGACTTTGCCATCCGGGTCAGACTTCCGCCGTTGGAAAACACTGATCTTGCCGTCCGCCAGTTGGGCCAATCGATCCACATTCTGGTTGCAAGTCCCGAATTGATGGCGCGCCATCCGGCGCCCGCCTCGATCGAATCCGTGAAGGAATGGCCTACCCTCTCCATGGCCAGCAGCAGCGAGCGATTCGTCTGGAACCTGGTCGACGTTGACGGGCAAGTGACATCATGGGTGCATCAGCCGCGCCTTGCGACCGATGACCTCGCCAGCCTTCGGGTTGCAGCGATAGCGGGTGTCGGCGCGACATTGCTACCCAGGGAGCTGGTTGAGGCCGATATTCAGGCCGGTCGCCTGCAGCACCTGCTGCCGGGTCTGGCTACAACGCCCGGGCTTGTACATGCGCTCTTCCCAACACGCCGAGGCATGGTTCCAGCCGTCCGTCACTTTCTCGACGCACTCGTTACAGGATTCGAAGGTCTGAACCGGCAGCACTAGAGCGGCCGCCCGGACTTGTGCATTCCAGCGAACCAGCCTCGATGCGCTCATGCGGCATGCCCGGCGTCCACGCGTTCAGCCAGACACCTGGTCCCAGGCAGAACACCTACCAGGATGGCTGCTGCCAATCAGGAAGGGGCGTACTGGCCATGTCTACCACGCTGATTGACGATCAGAACTGGCACACGAGGCCCGCGCAGCATGCCAACCTGCGGCGCGTAACGCAGATTTCGCCGGGAAGCCCTCGCCAGAAAAGCGGCCCATGCGTTGATCAGTCGACTCGTACCCGCCGACCAGTCTGATCAGACTCTTCAATCGCGGCGAGAACCTTGTGAAGTACGAGCGCGTCATTGAAACTGGGAGCCGTGTGGCTTCCAAGACGCAGATCGTCAGCCATTAACCGGTATATCCCTGCCACGTTTCGAGCCGCTATCGCATCCTCAAGACCGAAGTAATACGTTTGAGGTATCTCGAGCTCAATGTACCCGTCCTCGCCTCGACGGCCCGCTTCCACGCGCAGTGGCGAGATGTTCACCACAGGAGCCTGTTCAACCGCTGCGGTGATCCGCAGGTCCCCTTCGGTTCCATTGATCTCCCAAAGCAATCGGGTTCCGCGCGGCAGGCCACCGCGAAGTTGCAAAGACAGAGGCGCGCCAGACTGAAGCACTGCGTTGATCATTACATGATCGGGAGTCTTCATCGGGAGGCTCTCTCCCGTTTCTACGATGCTCACTGTTTGCCGACGGCGCGACAATATGGCATCGATCTCGCGGATAGGCCCCAGTACACTTTGCGCCGCCGCAATGGCATGTCCACCAATGACTGAAAGCAGGGTTGCGCCGTTTCTTGAATCCATAGCATAAGCGTCACCGCGCGATATGTGTTCGCCCCAGCTGACCCCAGCGCTGATGTAAGTCGACGACAATACGTCCCCTATGTACCCCTCGGCAACGAGCTTGCGAATGAATTTCACTTCAGGTGACGCAATCGCTTGAGTTCCAATAACGGCTAGCGCCTTCGTTTCATTGGCGAGACGAGCGAGTTCAGTGGCTTCGGCAAGTCCATTTCCAAGCGGCCATTCACAATAGACCGTTTTTCCGGACTTAAGCGCTGCCGCGACCACTTCCTTATGGTATGGAACCTTTACCGTTACGACCACGACATCAATGTCTGGAGACGCAACGAGCTCCGCCACGTTCTCGAAGGCGCGTGGAATGTCAAAAGCGGCGGCGGCGGCCCTCGCACTCGCCAGACTGGTGTTTGCCACACCGGCAAGCTCAAACACATCAGGCAAGCCGCGCAAGGCAGGAATATGGGCGGTAGTGGCCCAGCCCCGCTCAGCGCTCAAACCGACGATGCCCACACGAAAACGATTTTCCATTGCTTCCTCGAAACCATTGAGTGACTTCCATACTGACCATCAGAGACCGCCAGGAACCGCTTATACAAGCCCATACGTGTACGACGGATCATCCTTACCGCGCCGCCCAACGTTCGAGTTCTCCAACGGCGCCGACTCGGCGGGGACCGGGTCCGAACGCTGGGAATCCAGTACGACAACCCGGTCGGCAATGCGCCACTCCCCGTTTCGTCGTTCCATCCGGTCCACATACCGGACATTCACAACCCAGTCCATCGCCATCTCGCCGTCGACGGGTTTTGTCCTGTGCGATGCCTGCGCGTAATGCTCCGCGTAAGCCACATCGCCATCTACCTGCACGTACTGATTGCCGGTAAAGTGCTGCGTGCACTCAAATTTCGGCAGCAGTTCTGCAGCCCATTCAATGAAGCCTTCCACGCCGCCGTTATAGGCCCCGTGACGATCAACTGCATCCGGGTGATAGCAAGACCGCACAAGGTCCCAGTCCATCCGGTCGATGCCACGGCAGTAGCGGATATGGACGCGCTTGATTTCCGCCTCGTCTAGAAACTGTTGAATCCTCGAATCCACTTTATGTCTCCTGTGTCGGCTGGATCTAGCGCTCTAGCTGTCGACCAGAGTTCGCGCCTTAGCGCTTACTCCCGTCCCCTGCAGAGCACTTGCTCCAGCCCCATTCAAGATGGTTAGTGTTTGCGCTACGAACGGTGAAGCTCGCTCGGATGCGGTCCGTATTCGCCCGTTTCCATCAACTGTGATGCCGCAATCGCATCCGGCGTCCAACGAAGCGTTGCACGCGTTTCGAGCAACCACGCCTGATAGGTATCCGGAACGTTCTCGGAAGGTCCATGGTGAATCACACCTTTTGGCACCCAGGTCAACGTTCCTGGCTCCGAGCACCCTCCCCAGACACCCGGACCACGCACATAACAGATCACCTCATCGAAGTCCGCATTGATATGAATCGGTGGTCGATTCGAGATGCGTGAACTGAGGTTGAACATCAGAACATCACCCGCGGAGGATGACAAAAACTGACTCGGAGGTCCGCCATCAGGTAGGTAGGTGAGAACCTGAATCTTGTTCAGGTTGAGTTTCCACACCGGAACTGACTCCGACAGTTGCATGCCTAGCGAGAGCGGATCATGCGGCATCGTGAACACCGTGTTCTCTCCGTCAATGGTGTTCAGCACCAGTTTCGTCGGACCGCCCACGGGGATGTCGGGAGCAACCCTGGCATACTTCACGTCCCGCGCGACGTTGACCATTCCTGTAGGCGCCGGAGGTGAAAGTTTCAATGCCGATGGGCTCTCGACGATGATGCTGCGCATGGCATCGCCCGTCGGTGCGTATCGATACGCTATCGCGCGCGGAATGCAAACAAAGTCGCCTTCGTCAGCCGTGATACAGCCGACGTCCGTTTCGAATTTGACATTGCCGGACTGGATGAAATGGATTTCGTCCGCCTCGACATTTCGAATCACATACGGCATCGGCTTGCGCCGGCCGGACACAAGCAACTTGACACCCAGCCTGGACGTCGCCACGGTGGTCGGAAGAGCATCCGCATTGTCCCGATCGTCTGGTATCAACTTGTCAAGCACCGCCCGTCGCGGTGCATGCGGACCCTCCACAGAAAGGTAATCTGGCGCGTATGTCGACCGGGTAACGACAGAAATTGCGCCCATAAACCCATCCCGGGTCCACAGTTGCACAGGAGGCTCTCCGCCATTTGTCTGATCACTCATTTGTCACTCTCCTCGGTTATAGAACGCTCACAGTCGGCTTGGCCCATGGAGCGTCCAGGCACGCGTCGAGCACGCCAGGGCCTGAAGAATAATTATTCAGACTTGCACCAGCCACAGAATCCGACCGCCAACCGTATTGTCAGGATTCCTGGCATTGCATTTCATCGTCAACGTCGAACAACCGCTCTTTATGAATGGCGCCGCTCTCACAGCGCCACAGCAGCTACACGTTACTAGCGCGTTGGCTTTCCAACGAGCGCCCGGTACTCATTCGCAGTTGCCGGAGTGCGTCCGAGAAGGCCTGCGATGTCACGCGCCATGCTGAACATTTCGAGGTTGTCCTTGAGACGCTCGTCGCTGTTAGGGTACTTCCAGGGTGTATCTTCCGTCCCGATCCGGATGTGCAAGCCCATCATCGTGGCAAGCGTCGTCATGTACAGACTTGCGCGTCCCGCCGCACAGACACTGATTACTGAGGTTGGATCAATCTGGCGAATCTGGTCGACCATCAGGAACATGTGATGGGTCATGTCCTGAGCATTGCTGACCCAGGTGCCCGAAACCAGAGTGCGGCCAACGTTGAATGGCAGCCCGTACAGAATCAGCCAGTTGTACGGTTTCTTGAGAATGCCTGTATCAATGAGCTTGCGCTTCGCAAGTTCAATTTCTCCGGAGCTATGGATTGCCAGCTCCGGCTTGACGCCGGCGGCCTCGAGCGCCTCAATTGCCGGCACCATGAAGGCCTCCGGGTGACCCGGAGCACATGGCGCTACCTCAGTCAATCCGGCGCGCGCTGGACTCATGCACATGTCGAAGGTCGTTCCGTGGAGCACATTCAGGTTCGGAACAAAGTCGTTGCCAAAGCGCGCCCTGAGCGGCTCGAGAACGGCAGAATAGGCTTCGACCGGAGGAATGTCCCGGTCAAGGCGCCGACCCTGTGCGTCGGTCATCCATGAAAAGTCGATGTGAACGCCACATGCACCGGCCTCGATCACGCTTGACGCTGCATCCACGTATTCCTCAAATGACGTGCTCGTTTCAAAGCGTCCAGACACAGCCGCGTTGATTGCGATTTTTTCTGGAACGTCCCATTTGGGCTGCAATTCAGGTCCAGCGAGGAACTGGTACTCCTCCATTTCGCGCTTGGCGGCTTCCCAAAGTGGAAGTTTTTCCATGATGATGATCCTCGACGTAAGTAGTGAAGTAAGGGTTCGAATTTTTCTGAACCAACGGCAATCAGACAGGCATCGAACGTTCCGACGGGGCTGGTGCCTCATCAAACAACAAAGCCATAGACTCACGAAAGCCTACCGCTCTCCCAATCGAATCATTTGTGCTAAGATGATTCCGTGCACGATCGATTTATATCGAATGATGCGTTTCGGAATTAATAAAGTCAAGAGCACCAGGGAATCCCCCTGGAAAGACGCTATGACTGATTTTTCCGGGCGATCCGGCGCGTAGCCGGTTCACATTTACCCGTCGAGGAATAAGCGAATGGTTAAGCGCTACCCCACCGCAATCGATATCGCCCTGGATACGATCGAGTCGCCTTGCGACCCAGCGGAAAAGGAACCGCGGGAGATCTTCGACGATCGCGGCAGAACCGTTCCGTGGATGACCCGAACTTTGCATCGGTTGTACAACGTCGAAGCGCAGAAGATCCTCGACAGGGAGAAAGTCTCCATCGCGCATTGGTACTACCTGCGGGTGCTGGCCCAACGCGGTGAACTGAATCAACTGGAACTGAGCAAACGCGTGGGGATCGCCTCGACCACTGCTGTGCCTGCTTTGGACAGCATGGAAAAGCGCGGCTTATTAACGAGAACTCGCGATCCGAAGGACCGGCGCAAGTACTACGTCAGCCTCACTGACGACGGCAGACGTCTGGTTGATGAACTGATGCCGGAGATCGTGCACATGATTTCCGGCTCCTTTGATGGGGTGGCACCCGAGGAGAAGTGCATCTTCTGGAAGGTTATGCATCAGATCGCGCAAAACCTCACGGAGAAGTCTAATGACGGCACGATCGTAGACTAGATGACTGGCGCTGGCTTGCGTGACGCGCTGGCCTCGATCAGCGCGCGGCGAAGCACAGTAAACTGCGGCCTGGCTGCCGCAGTTCACGATATAGCTAAGCGTTACAGGCCCTGCGAGTGACCTGAATGAGAGGTCCCGCCGGTTGCACCACCGTAGCCCGACACGTCACCTTGTGCTGCGGCATTCTGTGCTGCGACTTTTGATTCAGCAGCCTGGATGTTTTCCGGGTAGTGAATCCCGTCGCGCGGGTTATAGCCAGCGCTCTCGATCCGAGCGAGTTCGTCACGTACCTGTGCACGGCTGAGCGACTGATTGGACTGCGCGAACGACGCAACGGGTGCCGCCGCGATTAGGGCCGCGATAAGGACCGCCTTAGTGAACGACTTCATGATCATGTACCTCAAGGATTGTGTGAGTGGCGTGACGAAGCAACTTTTCTGCCACGGCTGAAAATAGTCTAAGAGAAAGGAACTCCTGGGGTAAGTACCCACTCCACCGATTCACCGTTGCGTGGCGGACAACAGTCCGGACGCGACACGTTGCCTCCTTTCGCATGCGGAAACGGCTGCCTGGTTTTCCTCAGCGCAGACCGAACCACCTCAATACCCTCCGCTAGGGACATTCCCTAGGGTTCTTGACTTTGTTCATCCCGAAACACATTATTCGATATAAATCGATCTTGCATAGCACGATTCCATATCAACTTATACGTTCGACGGACATTGGGCACGGGACACGCGTTTTCTGGCATGTCCAACACAAGATCTGAACGAAGATTTCATTGAATACATAACATAGGATTGCTAACTTCACGCCTCGGATTTATGCCGGGATGTGCGCGACCTGTTCCGGTTTGCGCGATGGCACAACTCGTCATCGTCTGTTCTCGTGCGAGCTTTATCCAATAGCGAGGCTGGTGTTCAAAAGAGTGCTGTTGGGTTCGAGATGTGCCTCAACTCATTTTCGAATCCGGGTCATTACCTACCTTGAGGATCGTCATGTTCGATAAGTTTCGAGTTTGGCAAGCTGCGGCGCCAAAAATGCAGAACCAGTTCATTGCGGGAGGCGAGTCACCTGCCGGGCAGGAGGTCTGTACAGACCACACAGGCAAGCAGGACCGAGGATACCGTCCGCTCGGGCTATTTGTTCCGCTTCCGCTCCGCAGCATTGCACTGCTCATCTCGGCAGGCCTGATTGGTACTGCCGCACACGCGGCAGGCGATTCACTAACGAACCGCCAAGGCGATATAACGCCCCTTTGCGGGTCGAAGCCGATGATCGTCGGCGTGTCCGATGGATACGGTGGCAACACCTGGCGCAAGACGGGTCTGGCCGAAGTCAAGGACGAGCTCAGCCGCTGCAAGAACGTCAAGCGGATCATCTACAGCAACGCCAACGGCGATCCGCAAAAGGCGAATTCCGACATTAACAGCATGGTCGCGCAAGGCGTCAATGTGCTGATCATGCTTCCGGATTTTGGCGCCGTGCAACTCCCGGCCATGCGTGCGGCCATGAAAGCGGGTGTATCGGTCGTACCGTACTCGGCACAGATATCCGGGGTGGACGGACGCGACTATGTCGTCAACGTCGTCGGGGACACCAAGCAGATTGGTGTGCTTTGGGCCGACTGGCTCGGAACAACCCTCAAGAAAGGCAACGTCGTGTTCATGGGCGGATCGCCTGGCGCCGCCGGATCCCAGAACTTCATGGACGGTCTGAAGGGCGGCCTCAAGAAATATCCGAACCTGAAGCTGTTAAACGAGCAATTTGTCGTTACGAACTGGAATCCGGTGGATGCGCAGAAAGCCACCGCGGGCCTTATCGCGCAGTACCCGCACATAGACGCGATCGTTACAGACTATGGAGTGACCGCGCTCGCAGCGGCGAAAGCATTCGAGCAGGCACACCTCCCGGTCCCCGCCATCGTAACCATCGCAAGCGATAACGAGCTGAACTGTCACTACCTGTCGGCCAGGAAGTCGGGCGCAGCATTTCCTTACTACACGCTCGACGGCACGACAACTTACGTGCGCTTCGCAGTGCGGCATGGAGTCGCCAGCTACCAGGGTACGACTGACAACGAATCGCCCTCAATACTTCCTTTCGCATACGCCGACAGCGCCAAGGGCCTTGATCCCAAGTGCGACCCTGGCGCGCCGCCTGATGCCGACCTGTCCTCCGCCCTCCCCCCTGAAAAGCTCAAGGCAGTGTTTGAGCAGTAACGCTCGAGACGAATTATGAACGACCAGAACACTCTGCTTCAGATCGACGGTGTCACAAAAGTCTTCCCCGGTGTACGGGCACTTGATAACGTCACGTTCTCGGTGCTCGCGGGCGAAGTACATGCACTCGTCGGCGAGAACGGCGCAGGTAAGTCCACGCTCATGGCGGTTGCGTCCGGCGCACTTGTCCCCGAAAAAGGGCGCGTCGTTATCAACGGCGTAGAAACCAAAGGCGACACCGACGCGGCGCGACGGCTCGGCCTGGCGATCGTGCGACAGGAACCGGCTCTCATGCCAGATCTGACTGTTGCAGAGAATCTCTATCTCGGCGTGCCGGCCGAACAACGCCCTTCTCTGATGAACACAGCACGATGGGCACAACAGCTCCTGCGACAGTGGAGTGGCGACGTCGCGATTGACGCAAACGAGCGGGTTTTGAGCCTGAATCCAGAACAGCGCTTTATCGTCGAGATCGTGAAGGCTCTCGCTGCCAACCCGAAAGTTCTCGTCCTCGACGAGCCCACCGAGCATCTACTGGCGGAAGACGTCGACCGTCTATTTGCGCATATCCGCAAAGTGGCGGCCTCGGGTTGCTCGGTCGTCTATATCTCACACCGCATTCGCGAAGTGCAGAAGATTGCCAACCGCCTTACCGTTCTGCGCGACGGGCAAGGACAAGGCACGTATGACGCTGCCAGGCTCAGCGAACAACAGATCGTCGAACTCATCGTCGGCGGAACGCTTGACCGCGAGTTCCCCGCGAAAGTCGCAAACGACCGTGCCGGGGTGGTCCTCGATGTTATATCGCTTCGCGGAACTGGCTTCACTGACGTATCGGTGCAGATAAGGAAAGGGGAAATCGTGGGCCTGGCAGGTATAGACGGCAACGGACAGCGGGAGTTCATCCGCGCCCTCGCGGGTCTTGCCCGAAGCCGCGGCGGCGTCACCGTCAACGGAAAGCCAGCGAGAATTCAGACGTCTCAGGCTGCCGCCACCTCGGGCATCCGCTACCTCCCTGGTGACCGCCATCGGGATGCCATCTTCGGTGAATTATCCGTACGTGAGAATTTCTCACTCCGCAGTCTTCCGTTCGATTCCATTCGTGGCTGGATCAGCCAGAAAAGCGAAGCGAGACGCACAAAACTGGCAGTAGCAGGTTTCGCGGTCAAAACACCGTCTGTTGAGACGCCAATTCGCTCTTTGTCGGGAGGCAATCAACAGAAGCTGGTGCTGGCCAGTGTTCTAGCAAGCAATCCCGAGGTTCTGCTCGTCGACGAGCCAACGCAGGGTGTGGACATTGGCGCGCGGATGGAGATTTACAAAGTGCTCCGCCAGGCTGCTGCAGCCGGCACCGCCGTTATCGTGGTCTCGTCAGATGCGCTCGAGGTGGCCGGCCTGTGTGATCGTGTGTTGATCTTCTCTCGCGGGCATATCGTCAAGGAACTGCGCGACGCTGCGGTCAACGAAAACAACATCACGTCCGCGGTGCTGACTGCGACCACGGAGCGCGAGAGAGGTTCGGCAAGCATCCCTGGATTCTGGAAGTGGGCATCGGGAGACTGGGCGCCCCTCGTCATGCTCGCACTGGCAGTCTGTGCACTCGGCATCTATGCAACGCACGTCAACGAAACCTATCTGTCCGCGCGCAACCTGAGTGGGGTGCTAGCGCTCGTGGCGACATTGGCCATCGTCGCATACGGGCAGCAAGCGCTCATGCTCGTTGGAGGTATCGATCTATCTGTTGGACCACTGATGGGGCTGATGGTCGTCATGCAGTCGTTTTTCCTGAACGACGGAGCCTCATTGGGACACCAGTTGTCGGGATGGGCGATTGTCTTTCTGGTCGCAGTTGCAGTCGGGTTAGTGAACTGGATACTGGTCGACCCCTTCCGACTACATCCAATGGTCGCAACGCTAGCCACCTACATGGCTTTGCAGGCGGCGTCCCTCCTGTTACGCCCCGTTCCAGGCGGATTGATCGCAGATTCGGTGGTCGAGGTAATCGGTACGCAGGCCGGCTTTGTGCCGATTATCGCAATCTTCGCTGTCGTTCTCGCGATCGCGCTCGAGTTCGCTCTCTTCAAGACCCGGCTTGGTCTCACGTTTCGCGGCGTGGGCTCGCGGATCGAAGCAGCCCGTATGGCGGGTGTGCGTCCACATCTGACGTTACTTACTGCGTACGTGGGTTGCTCGCTCCTTGCCGGCGTTGCCGCCGTGCCGATGATGGCACAGGTCGGTTCAGGCGACCCGGGCGCGGGCATCAACTACACACTCGCGAGCATTGCCGCCGTCGTCATCGGCGGGGCCAGTCTGTTCGGCGGACGCGGGTCCTTTGTCGGCTCCCTCCTTGGCGCCCTCCTCATCATCCAGGTCAATGTGGTCACCTCATTCCTGGACATTGGAGATTCGTGGCAATCGTATCTGTTGGGCGGGATGATCCTCGCGTCTGTCGCCCTCTATTCCAAGAGCAGAGAAATGGCGGTGGCGAAATGAGACACGTCGTAAGCAATCAGGCAAATAGGGTATCGGACCTTCTGCGGTCATCCTCTTCGAAGTCGAAGTCCGGTCGGATTCCAGTGTTCGGTGATTACTGGTGGATCTGGATTGGACTGATTCTTCTCTTCTCCGTCAGTTCGGTGGTCGCACCGGGGACCGTGACCCGTGGTTCCATCCTGGCCATGCTTCCGTTTGCGGGCATCCTGGCCATTGTCGCGACGGGCCAGACTCTGGTCATCCAGCAGCGGGGCCTCGACATGTCAGCAATCGGGATGGTCTCGCTTGCGGGCGTGGTGATGGCCCGCACCGGATTTGGTCTCGAATCCGTCGGCCTTGCAGTGGTCTTCACGGTGTGCGTGGGTGCGATTGTCGGAATCGTTAATGGAACATTGGTCTCGAGGTTTGCGATTACACCCCTGGTTGCGACGTTGGCAGTCAACGCGCTTCTTGTTGGCGGCGTCCGTTCGTTGACCGGCAATGTTCCGGTCAACGTCCCGGTCATCATGCAGACCATCTCACACGCCCAGTTTATTGGCTTGCCCGCTAATGTACTGTTCGCCTGTGCTTTCGTGGTGACGGCGTGGTTCATCACCCGAAAAACCGCGATCGGCCGTCGTTTTGTCGCTGTGGGTGTCAATCCGCGCGCGGCAGAAGCCGCTGGGGTAAGGGTCCTGCAGTACAGGATTGGCGCTTATGTGGCGTCGGCGGTGTGCTTCTCTGCAGCCGGCATGCTTCTCGCCGGATTCATTGGTAGCGCGTCGCAAACGTCGGGAAATGACTACCTGCTCCCCGCCATCGCAGCAGTAGTGGTTGGCGGCACACCCTTTACCGGCGGCAAAGGCAGTGTTGTCGCCAGTGCTGTAGCGGCGCTCTTCATGGCGCAGCTCGGTCAGCTTGTGCTGGCACTCGGCTCAGGCCCCGCAGTTCAACTGCTCGTGCAGGCGGGCGCAATCCTGCTCGCAACCACCGTGCGCCATCTGCCAGCGGCCGCGAGAATTTTTCGCAAAAGCAACCAGTAGAAGATCGTTGAGTGGTGCAGGTCTTCAAGCCCACTCGTCCTGCCGGTTCGACGTTGCGTCAAAACGGCAAGCCTGACCTGGCAAGCTGATTGCATAGACCCGAAAGAGGTCACAAGGAAATTCCTGGAGATTCTTTTTTATGCTAAGGATAACGAAATGAGAAAGATCACTTTATGTACTGCGTTGATGGCGTGTGGCGTCTGCAACACCTATGCGCAGAGCACTGTGACCCTGTATGGGCGCGTCGCATCGGGGCTCGATTTCGTCACGAACGTCGCGACGCCGACCGGCCAGTCGAAGAATAATTTCAGGTTCGGCAGCAACCAGTACGGATACAGCTGGTTTGGCCTTAAAGGCGATGAAGACCTCGGAGGAGGCGTGCATGCAGTCTTCAAACTCGAAAGCCTCTTTACTTCCGGAAATGGTCAGATTCCACCTAACACGATCTTCACGCGCGATGCGTATGTCGGTTTGGCCGACGATAAATACGGAAGTATCTGGTTCGGACAGGCGATGAGTCTGACCGACGAAACCGGTTGGTACATTGACCCACTGGGGGAACAGGTGGGGATAGGTGTTGGCAACTTCGCATTCGGGCGAGCGTGGGGTCCGCGATCAAATGTCGTCACTTACAATTCACCTACCTGGGCCGGCTTCTCCTTCCGGGTCCAGGACGGATTCGGCAACCAGGCCGGCAACTTCCGTGGCAATCGCCAGTTCAGTGTGAGCGCACAGTACACACTGACCAACTTCGCCGCGTACGGAGTTTATGAAGAAATCCATGACGCCAACGGGCATTTTTCAGACCTGTATACGGCGTCACGAGAATATATGGCGGGTGCCACATACCAGTTAGGCGGACTCAAGTTCTACACCGGCTATCAGCAACTGGTCTCATCCGGACAGGACACGGTCGCCACTTCGTTTAATCCTTTCGCCGCCACACGCAGCCAGCAGGTCTGGGTAGGCGCCTCGTATCAGGCTACCCCTGCCCTCGCCTTGCAGGCCGGCTGGTATCACGGAAACGTCAATCATGGCGGCGGACAGGGAAATCTCGGTGCCATCGCCACCACCTACAACCTGTCAAAACGGACATTCCTCTACCTGACCCTCGGAGCGATGTTCAATGGCAAAAGCTCAGCTTTCCCTGTTGAGACGGCCGATTCCCAGCCTCTGCCGGGCCATAACCAGCAAGGCGGCTACTTCGGCATCATGCACTTCTTCTAACCGATGCCACGGTAGCGTACAGACACATGTACGCCAGCGCCTACAGCCGCGCGCAAGCGCGCTCGCAGCGTTGCAACATCCCCTTCCCGTAATCCGGGTAAGGTTCGCGTCCCGGGGCTGTTATTTCCCCCTGGACGCGAGCGCGCAAAAGAGCATGTGTACCTGCCCGTCCTGCTCGAGCTTGCTCCATCTCGGGTAAGACGGGCACAGCCGCGCAATCAGGTTGCTCGTGGCTACACCAGCGGCGTAACTGTGTTCTCCACACCCAGCCGGGCTTTCCCGTAAAGCTCGGCCCCAATGGCACGAAGGACAATCGCATGACAGGCCGCAGTATTCGAATCGCGCCACCAGCGTTGCATCGATAAGCGATTTCCTGAAAGGGGCATCAGCGCACAGCATTCAGGCAATCATGGAAGGGGTGGAGGACCCCAATTCATACATGGACGCCAGCGTGCGAATGACGCACATGGGACCTGGATGCACAGCCGGGCTATGCGAGAAAGGCGTCACGTTCTCACTCGATTATCTCCAGTTCTTCGTGGGAGACGACGCACATGCAAAAGAAAAAGTGGGCGCACTGATCGAGCAGCCCGGCTTCTTCGGCATCGACCTGGGTTTGCTCGAGGCCGGGGGCCGGCTGGTTCAAACCCCGGGCGGTCCGCTGCCGGTGCTCAATCTCGTCAAGTTGGGATAACCAACCAAAGGCGACCCGTGCCGTTATCCCTGGGCGGCGCCATTCAGACAGTCTTCGGCGCGCCAGCCATGCAACCACGCCAACGCGTCGTAGAACTGCTCCTGCGTGCGGCCGACCCAAAGCGAATTGCGCACCAGACGCTCGACGCCCTTCGCATGATAGATGCGGCCCATTTCACGCGCCGAGTAGAGCACGCGCGCCGTGCGCGGAATGCGCACCGACTCGTACAGCTTGAACGCCGCTTCGAAATCGCCTTCAGTCGCGGCAACGGCCGCGCCGAGCGTGACTGCGTCTTCAAGCGCCTGACAGGCACCCTGCGCGAGGTACTGAGTCATTGGGTGCGCCGCGTCGCCGAGCACGGTGGCGCGCCCCTCGCTCCAGCGTTCCACGGGATCGCGGTCCGCCGTGGCCCAGCGCTTCCATGAAGTCGGCCGGTCGAGCATCTGGTGCGGCAGCGGATGGGATCTCGGGAGCCTGCTCGAGCAGCTGCACGCGAATGCCCTGCCGTGCGAGCGCCAGCGCAGCAGCCAGTCCACCAATACCGCCGCCGATTACGAGCATGCGGCGCGCCTTGTTTGTCTCACTCATGACTGTCTCCTTTGTCGACGGGAGTGAGCGCTTTAACGCTTATGTCGATCCGGAGTTAGTGCTTCAGGACTGACTCCGGTCCCACGCAAAAGCGCTCCCGTCCCATGCAATCAAGCAACGTAATCGGGCTGGCGCTGCGGCTCTGCTGCAGCGAATGCCGGATGTTTCGAAGCGTGTTCATACACAGCGAGGCTGCGCGGACAGGCGCCCAAATCGCAGTCCATGCGCAGCGCGTTGGCGATCTGCGGCACAAGGGACACGTCAGCGAGCGTCGGTTTCGCACCGAAGCACCACGGGCCTTCGTTGCTGCGTTCGAGCAGGCGCTCGACGGCCGCCATCCCTTGAGCGATCCAGTGTCGATACCACGCGGTTTTTTGCTGCGGCGTCACCTTCAGTTCCGTTTCCAGATAGCGCAGCACGCGCACGTTGTTGACGGGATGGATGTCGCAGGCAATCAGCGTCGAAAGTTCGAGTACGCGCGCCCGCACTGCTGGTTCGAGCGGAATCAGGCGCGGCTCGGGATGGGTCTGGTCGAGATAGTCGATGATCGCGAGTGACTGGCCGAGCTTGAAATCGCCGTCGATCAGCGCGGGCACCGATGCGGATGGATTCACGTTCGCCACGTAATCCGCTGCGCGATGCTCGCCGACACGGATATTGACGGGCAACGTGTCGTATGCGAGACCTTTGAGCGCGAGCGCAATTCGCACGCGGTACGACGTCGAGCTGTTGAAGAAGCTATGGAGTTGCACGAGTAGACCTCCGTCCAATGCAAATTACGTAGGTGAGGCCACGCGTACCGTCACTTCCCCCAGACGCTCGACGCCGACCCTCATCGTGTCGCCCGTCTTCACTGCGCCAACGCCTTCGGGAGTACCTGTGAAAATGACATCACCCGGTTCGAGGCGGAAGTACTTCGACAGATCTGAAACGGTTTCGGCGACCGACCAGATCAAATGCGACACATCGCTCTTCTGCTTCGTCTCGCCATTGACGGTGAGCCACAAACCGCCGCTTTCGAAGTGACCTACCGCGCTGACCGGATGAATCGGGCCCATCGGCGCGGAACGGTCGAATGCCTTGCCGATTTCCCACGGGCGGCCCATCTCGCGCATCTTCATCTGCAGGTCGCGGCGCGTCATGTCGAGACCGACCGCGTAGCCCCAGACATAATCCAACGCCTGTTCAACCGGAATATCCGAACCGCCCTTGCCAATCACCGCGACGAGTTCCGCTTCATAGTGATAGTTCTGCGTCTGCGACGGATAGACCAGTTCGAGCGTCTCGCCATACGCGACAGGCACCACGGCATCGGCCGGCTTGCAGAAGAAGAACGGCGGCTCACGATCGGGATCGAAACCCATTTCGCGCGCGTGCGCCGCGTAGTTACGGCCCACGCAATAGACGCGGCGCACCGCGAATTGAGCGTCGCTACCGGCGACGGGAACGGCAACGGGTGCTTCGGGCGGGAAAACAAAAGTCATGATGATTTCGACTCAATAGATAAAGGAGAGCACACACGCAGGTGCAGCATGCGCGGCTGAAAAAGCAGGTTGGTCAGCCGCGTTCTTCGCGCAGCAGATTCAGCGCGGCGAGCACGGGGCGATCCGAATAGCTGAACAGCACACTTTCCGCCGACGCCGACAGTTGCACGGGCGCCCACGACGGCGCGACGAACACGTCGTGCGGTTCGAACGTGAATTCGTCATTGCCGATCTTCACGGCGCCCTTGCCTTCGACGACGCAGTAGACGGTCGCATCGGTGCTGCGGTACGGGCGGCCCTTGAAGCCTGTGGGCAGGTATTGCATGAACGTCGCGATGGTCGGCATCGGCCAGCCGCCCGTCGTCGGGTTCACATACCGCAGCTTCACGCCGTCCCACTCGTCGAGTTCGCCGTTCCGATACAGCGCGTCGAGCGCTTCGCGGCTGCGCTCATACGGATAGCTGAAAATCGGCGAGGTGGGATCGGACACGCGATGCCGCACGGGCACCATGTTGTGACCGAAGCGCGCGAAGCTGTCGCCCTCGGGGCGCGCAAGCGGCTGCGTCGCCTCGGGGTAGTTTTCGGCAAACCCGGCGTCCATCTGGGCAACGAGGGGAATATCGAGGCCGTCGAGCCACACGACGGGCTCGCCGCCGTCTTCCACCGACGGATTCCCGTGGTCGTGCCACGTCCACGACGGCGTGATGATGAAGTCGCCCGGATGCATGATCGTGCGCTCGCCATTCACGGCCGTCCACGCGCCCTTGCCTTCGACGATGAAACGCAGCGCCGACTGCGTATGCCGGTGACTCGGCGCGATCTCGCCAGGCAGGATCAGCTGCAGTCCGGCGTACAGATTCGGTGTCATGCTCGACTTACCAGGCAAGCCTGGGTTTTCGAGTATCAGCACACGACGGACGGCCTCTTCGGCGCTGATCACGGAACCGGCCAGCATCACCAGATCGCGCACCTGCGCATATTTCCAGATGGCGGGCTGGGCTTTCGGTTGCGGCGCTTTGGGTACGAGGTTGTGCAGCGATTCCCACAGCGGCGCCATACGCTGCCGCGCGATCTGCTCGTAGCAGGCTGCGCGTGATGCGCCCGGATTGTTGCTGGTCATTCGCGTCTCCTGTCGTTGTCACGTGTGGGGTACGTCGGCTGATCACGCGTCGCGCTCGTAGACCCTATGCATGATTTATATGCGACACAGTCATATCCCGTAAAATTGCGAAAACATCTAATCCATACGTTTTTGGATATATCCCGGCAGCCGTAGCGGGAATGTGGGCAACAAGTTGCATGTGACCAGAGCAGGCGCTCTGCGCTAACTCCGATCGACATGGAGGATTGGGCGATGGACTGGACTTACCGCCTTCGTCTGAGGCATCTGCAGGTGCTGCTGAGCCTCGCGAGCACAGGCAATTTGAGTCAATCGGCGGCGGTGCTCAACACCACGCAACCGGCGTTATCGAAGTGGCTCAAGGAGCTGGAGGAGGATGTCGGCCTGCCGCTATTCGAGCGACACGCACGCGGCTTGCGGCCTACGTCGTATGGCGAGGCGCTGATCGAACACGCGCGCCGCATCGAAGCCCATCTCGATGTCGCGCGCGACGATATGCAGGCCATGCGTGAAGGCGGCAGCGGTCTCGTGAGCATTGGAACGTCGGGTGTATCAGCGGCCGATACCGTGCCTCTCGCGGTGGCCCGGCTTCTGGAGCGGATGCCCCGCGCGCAGGTGCGGATCGTGGAGAGCACGATGAACCAGCTGATGCCGCAGCTTGCGCGCGGCGAACTGGATATCGTCGTTGGACGATCCGGTCAGCAGTACGACGATCCGCAGTTGCAGACGAAAACGCTCTACACGGAGCCGATCAACTTCGTCGCAGGGCCGCAGCACCCGCTCGCTGGAAATGCAACGCTCACCTGGGACGACGTGCTCGCCTATTCGTGGATCGTCTGGCCGCAAGGCACGCCTGTGCGAACTGCACTGGAGGCGGCGCTGGCGGCGGAAGGACGCGCGCCGCCAGGCCATTGCGTCGAATCCAACTCGTCGATTCTCAATCTGACGCTGCTGAACAACACGGAACTGGTGGGCGTCGCGTCGCATCGGGCCGCCCTTCGATTCGAACAATTGAACGCGCTGCGTATTTTGCCCATTCGACTCGAGGGCTTCGGATCCGTCTCTGTCTACTGGCACGCCGAAAACGTAAATCGCGTCGCAGTGGCCATGGCATTGGAGAGTCTCCGCACATTTGCGGACCCACACATGAAGGAATGGCACACCGCTTAAGGGTTATTCAATCCACCATCGTGTCATCCTGGGACATCTGGGTCAGGTTGGCTTCGATCTGATGCATGACCTTCCAGAAAACGCGCATATCCCGTTGAGTGATGCCGTCGAGTGATGCAGAGATCATCTCCGTCAACTCAGGCAAAAGCTCATCCACGAGACGTTTGCCTTCACCCTGCAGCGTGACGAAATACTTTCGTCTGTCGTTTGGATCGCGGGTTCTTTGCACGAGGCCACGCTTTTCGAGGTTGTCGAGAGCAGGCACTGCCGTGGTCGACGCAATACCCACGCGCTTGCTCAACTCAAGCTGGTTGATCTCGCCACGTTCCGCCAGCACCCGAAGGTAGTACCAGTACGCAATGGCGATGTTCTCCCGGTCGAGAATCTTCTGGGCCTGGGCGTCGTAGAGCCTGTGCACCGTTCTTGCCATCCACGGAATGGTTCTGCCACGATCATCAAATACCTCTAAGGGTTGCTTCTCCTCGGCAACCACTGGCACGGCAGCGTTTCGGGTCGCTTTGACCGCATTGGTGTTCGATTTGGGCATTCGCTCTTTCCTTGACGTTGGGATCGTCACTCAGGGATGGATCCGTATGGCGAAACAAAAGCAGCTAACAGAAGCGCGGACCAGGGCATTCCCTGGGGTTCTTGACTTTGTTCATCCTGAATCACATCATTCGATATAAATCGATATGAGATGGAATTATCTTTTTGCAGATGATCCGTCGCAAGAAAGATCATACAACACGTGGCCAGATGTGCGGCCGTTTTGTGGCGCTGACCCAGAATGCGCCGCTTGACGGGGTCGTTGCCTTGCGCGACGCAGATAGCGTATTTCAGCTCAGGATCCAGACTCACATGCAACGGTACCTTCTTGTATTCATACTTTGGCTGATGCCGACCGCCCTGCGGATCGCTGCACGCAAGCTTCCCAGCATGCGCGAACACCTCGCGTCAGGAAACTGGGTGATCCAGTTGCGACTGCGGGACAACAGTCTCGCGAGACAACTTCATTTCAGGAACGGCAGCATCTCTGCACGCTGGGGAGTATTGCCCAAGCCAGACGCTGAACTCATCTTCATGGATGCGCCAACCGCACGCCGGATGCTCGCGCCGACGACCGATCACGCCTTCCTGATCGATGCACTCAAGAACTTCAAGATCACGCAGGGCGGAAGTGATCAGGCGCTGGTGTGGTTCGGTCAGCTGGTCAACATCATGAAGACGGCTTCCTGGCGCCGGGGCATGAGGATGAAGGACGGGACAACCCGCTACGTCACGCTCACCAACGGCGGCCCGGTTTTTGTCTTCGTGAAGGATGGCAAGATCATCCGGACAACCCCAATCGATCTTGCTGACGAAGACGGACCGAGCTGGAGCATCACGGCAAGGGGACGCCGTTTCTCGCCGGCTCGGCGCGCAACGGTCAGCCCGCACGCGCTTTCGCTGAAATCGCTCGTGTACTCCGACAAGCGGATTCTCTACCCGATGAAGCGGGTCGACTTCGACCCGAAAGGCGAACGCAATCCCCAGAACCGCGGCATTTCGAAATACGAGCGCATTAGCTGGGACGAAGCGCTCGACATTGTCGCAGGCGAAATCACGCGCATGAAACAGCAGCATGGCCCGGGCGCGATCGCCATGGCCACAGGGGCACATCATCAGTGGGGGAACATTAACTACTACCTGAGCGCCATGCAGCGCTTCGGCAACCTGATCGGATACACGCGCGTCGAAATGAGCCCGATCAGTTGGGAAGGCTGGTACTGGGGTGCCATGCATCACTATGGCAACAGCCTGCGTCTGGGCACGCCAGGCTTTTACGGCACGACGGAGGACTGCCTCGAACATGCCGAGGTAATCGTATTCTGGTCGAGCGACCCGGAGTCGACCAACGGCGTCTACGCCGGCTTCGAAGGCACGGAGCGTCGCCTGTGGGCGAAACAGCTTGGCATCGAGTTTGTCCATATCGACCCGTACCTGACGCAATCCGCCCAGCTTCTTGGTGGCAAGTGGCTCCCTGTTCGCCCCGGTACCGATGCGGCTTTCGCGATTGCCATCATGCATGAATGGATGCTGAACGAAACCTATGACAAAGAGTACGTGGCCTCGAGGACAACGGGCTTCGACGAGTGGCGCGCTTATGTGCTTGGGGAGGAAGACGGCTTGCCCAAGACGCCCGAGTGGCAGGAAGCCGAAACCGGTATTCCGGCGAAAGACGTCCGCAGTCTTGCCCAGCTGTGGGCATCGAAGAAGACGTATCTCGCGGCAGGCGGCCTGGGCGCGGGCTTCGGTGGCGCATGCCGCACGGAAACCGGTGCCCAGTGGGCACGCAATGTCGTGATGATGATGGCGATGCAGGGTTGGGGAAAGCCGGGTATCAATTTCGGCAACCTGCAAATTGGCGCACCGCAGGATCTGAACTTCTACTTCCCGGGCTATGCCGAGGGCGGAATCTCCGGCGACCTGAACTACACAGCGAGTGCAGCGCACAACTACTGCCGCATGCCGCACATCATCACGATCAATCCCGTGAAGCAGTCCGTGCCTCGCCAACGGTTTGCCGAAGCGATCACCCAGGGCACGGCGGATGGCTACCTGTGGGAAGGCTTCTCGACAGAAGGACAATTTGCCCACTACTCGTATCCGCGGCCAGGCTATTCGCCCATCCACATGCTGTATCGCTATGGTTCATCGTCGTTCGGTACGGTCCCGGGATCGAACCGGCTCGTCGATGCGTACCGTCATCCGTCGCTCGAATTCATCGTCAACCAGTCGATCTGGATGGAGAACGAGGCGCAGTTTGCCGACATCATCCTGCCGGCGTGTACCGCGCTCGAACGCGACGACATCTCCGAATGGGCAAATTGCGGCGGCTATATCCAGCACGCTCAGAGCCAGCTCAATCATCGGATGATGATCATGCAGCACAAATGCATCGAGCCGCTTGGCGAATCCAGGTCCGACTACCAGATCTTCCTGGACATCCTCTTGCGGCTTGGATACGGCGGCATGTACTCCGAAGGCGGCGGCTCGGAACTGACGTGGTGTGAACGGATGTTCAACTCGACGGATCTGCCGAAGCAAACGACCTGGAAGAAATTCCTCAAGAAGGGTTATCACGTCGTGCCGCCGCCCGCGGACAACGACCGGCAACCGGTCGACATGCGCTGGTTTGCCGAAGGTCGCCCGAAGGATCTGCCGGAGGCCAACCCGCTTCCCGGCGTGTACTCGACAAAGTTTGGAGAGAGCCTTCCCACGCAGTCGGGCAAGTTCGAGTTCGTTCCATCAAGTCTGCGCCGCATCGAGAAAATCGATCCTGCACGGCCGGCAGTCAACCGGTATATGAACGGCGATAGTGCCAGACGGCAACGCTTCCCTCTGCAACTCGTGACCAACCATCCCGTGTATAGCTTCCATTCGCAGGCGGACGGAAAGAACAGCCACATCAGCACCATCAATGAGCACCGGATGAATGTTGGAGGCTATCGCTACTGGGTGCTGAGAATGAACCCCCAGGATGCTGCAGCCCGAGCGCTGAAATCCGGCGATCTGGTTCGCGTTCATAACGCGCAGGCATCGGTGATCTGCGCGGTGGACGTTTCCCAGCTTGTCAAAGAAGGCGTCGCGCGCGGCAATGAATCGTGTGCTGAACTCGACCTGATCCAGACTTCGGTCGGTCTGGTCGATCGTGGAGGTTGTCTCAACCTCCTCACTCCCGGTCGAAAAATGAGTCCGACCTCGGACGGGATCATGCCGAACAGCTGCTGGGTGGAGGTAGACAAATGGGACGCAACACTGGAGAAGGCAGCATGACCGGCTGGGCATTGATCATCGACGTTTCGCTCTGCATCAACTGCAGAAACTGTGTCATCGCGACCAAGGATGAATACAGCGGAAACGCTTTTCCAGGCTATTCGGCGCCTCATCCCCCGGAGGGTCTCGAAACGATCCGGATCGAACGTCACGTTCGCGGAGAAGGCACGCTCGTCGACGTGACCTATATCCCGAAGACATGCAACCATTGCGACAACGCACCGTGCGTCAATGCAGCCAAAGATGGATCCATCTACAAGCGCCCGGACGGTGTCGTTGTGATTGACCCGGTCAAGTCACGCGGCCGACGCGATCTGGTCAAGTCGTGCCCGTACGACATGATCGAGTGGAACGAACAGGAACAGGTGCCGCAGAACTGGAACTTTGACGCACACCTGCTCGACTCCGGCTGGAACGAACCCCGTTGTGCGCAGGCTTGCCCGACCAGGGCGATTCGCGCGTTGAAGGCAGAAGATGCCGAGTTGCGAGACATGGTCGAGAAGGAGCATCTGTCTGTCATTCACCCCGAGTTCGGAACGAAGCCACGCGTCTTCTACCGCAATCTCGACGATGCGCTCAGCCATCTGGTCGCAGGCAATGTTTGCGAAAACATGGGTGATGGTCGTATGCGCAACCTGGAGGGTGTGGAAGTTGTACTGCTCGACTCCGCCGATGGCAGCGAACGCACGACGCAGACCGACCATTTCGGCGACTTCCGGTTCTCCGGTTTGACTGAGCTGTCCTCGTCCATTGAAGTGCGAGTGCGAAAGGACGGGACTGAAAAAATCATCGCGGCGAGAGAGCGCACAGGAAGCGTCAATCTCGGCACGTTGCTGTATTGATGCCGCACGTCGTGTGGCCTCGCATCGATCGTGCAATCGCCGCGCGAGGCAGCGCGTTCCGATTCGAAGGTAATCCGTTTCGAAACCCCACAAACCTCGGAGTCACGCATGCAGCTTAAAGATAAGGTCGCGGTTATTACTGGCGGAGACAGTGGAATCGGGTTGGCTTCGGCGCGACTCTTTCTCGAGGAAGGAGCGAACGTTATCCTCATGAGCAACAATGCGGATACGCTTCATGCCGCACGTGGTCAGCTTGGCGCAAAGCTCGTGACGATCGAGGCGGATGTCACGAACGCTAATGCACTCGTCGACGCCTTCACGGAAGCCGGTCGCCAGTTTGGCCATATCGATGTGCTGCTTGCCAGTGCTGGCGTCGTATCCCCCACACCTTTGGACAACACGCCCAGCGACCTCGTTGAACGCATACTCAGGATCAACGTCGCCGGGAGCTTCTACACTGTGCAGGCCGCACTGCCACATCTGCGGTCGGGCTCGTCGGTCATTCTCATCGGCTCTGTCGTCGCGACTATGGGTATCGGCGGATTCGGCATCTATGCTGCAAGCAAAGCGGGAATATCAGGCATGGCACGCGCGCTTGCATCCGAACTGACGCCGAAAGGCATTCGCGTCAATACGCTGGTTCCGGGCCCGACTCGCACGCCGATCTGGAACACCATCGTTCAGACAGAGACGCAGTTGCAGGAGCTCGAAAAGAGCCTGATCCGAAGCATTCCGATCGGCCGCCTCAACGATGCCGAAGAAGTAGCACAGGCCGCCCTCTTTCTCGCTTCGGACTACTCGAGCAGCATGCAGGCCGCGGAAATGGTCATCGATGGCGGTGCGTCGCGAGCGCCCCAAGGTGCGCCTGCGTATCGCCAATGAGCGCCAGTTCGACCATAGTTCCGTCACCTGCGGGAGGGTGAAATACGGATCGGCATCTGCGCGCGTTACATACGACTCACCCGACAGTGTCAAATCCGTCACTGGTGATAGTGCGGCCACTCCGACAAGCCTCGCCTTGCCGGAGAGGGCATCTTCGGAAACGCGTGCGGCAAGCGCGCGCCTGCCGCAGCGCACGCCATGGCCGCTGCCCGTCCAATACCCGTGCCACCGCCCGTAACGATGATCGTCTTACCTTCAAGAGTCCGGTTCATCGGCTTACGCTCCCTTTGTAATCAATGCGCAAACAGCGGTGCAACGTCGATGTAGATACGGTAATCGTCGATCTGCCTGTCGCGTAGCCGCCAGATGGTCACCCCCGGCACCGTCAGTGTCGATCCATCCTTGCGCGTGTAAGTCACGTCGAGCCGCGATATAACGACGTCGTCGAACGACCAGACATCAAGCAGGTGATGCTTGATGCCGGCGATCAAAGCCATGAACGCCTTTGAAGCCTCGGCAACATTTGCGCGTCCGGTGACCGGGTCGCTATTGGCATAGACAAACGTGCAGTTTTCCGTCAGGTAGCGCGCTAGCTGCTGCTCGTCTTTCGAATCAATGGCTTCATACACTTCAGATACGTATTCGAATGCTGCTGTGGGCGCCTCAGTGAACATGCCAGGTCTCCTCCTCGAAGGCTGATTGAGTACGATGTTGTTGATAGCTCGGAGCACTCCCCGCACGGCGGCTGGTATCTGCATCCAGTACGACGGGGCAACCACTGCCGCCCGCTCAGTGACTCAGTGATCGCACTCCGCCGGGCGTCGGTCTGAAGACGTGCGGCAGAGCAAACTGCTTGACCAGCAAAGCGATACACGAAAGCGCTCCGGCAACGGCGATCGTCGCAAAGACACCTACGAACGTAAAATGCGACCTTACGAGTTCGGCGACGAGAAACGAGCCTGCGATCCCGCCAAAGCGGGCCATGCCGAGCATCCACGCGACACCCGTGCCGCGACCCTCAGTCGGATAAAACGCAGCCGCAAGCGCATTCATTGAGGCTTGCGCAGTGTTCATCAGCACGCCGCACACAACAACGATGGGCACAAGCAGGCCTATGTGTCCCGCTGTCTCTCCAATACAAAAGAGACTGATCGCAGCGAGTGCGTAGCACGCGGCAATCACTAAATTTGCATTGAAGCGATCCATCAGTGCGCCGCACAACACCGCGCCGATACCACCCAGCGGGAACAGTGCGGAAATTACCGTCGCGCTTCTCAGGCTCAGGCCCGCGTCCTTCAGCAGAATCGGCATCCAGTTGATTAACGCGTAGATCACCAGAAGGCCCATGAAGGCCGCGATCCATAGCATCAATGAACCGACGATGTATGCACGCGACAACACAACGCCGAGCCCCTTGTCGCCCGTCCCCGGTGCGCTTTCGGTAAGAGCGAAACCGCGCGCGTGGGTCGCTTCATCGGAGATACGCGACAGAATCGCGCGAATGCGCGCGACGGGCTTGCCGTTTGCAACCATAAAGCGCACCGATTCCGGCATCCAGAACAGCAGCAAGACACTGTGAAGTATCGGCGTGACGCCGCCCAGTATCAGAACACTTCGCCAGCCAGCGTGAGGAATCAGCCATGCTGCAAGCAGCCCGCCGCAAGCCGCGCCGAGTGGGAATCCGCAGCACATCAGGCTGGTCACAGTTGCGCGGCGCCGGGTCGGGCAGAACTCGTCCATCATGGTCACCGCGCCAGGCATCGCTGCGCCGAGGCCAATGCCCGTGATGAAGCGCAGCAGAGTCAGTTGCCCGATGTTCGTTGAGAACGCGGATGTAACGCAGGCAACACCGAAGAGAAACACGGATCCGACCATCAGCGACCGTCGTCCGACGCGATCGGACAAAGGGCCGGACACGAGCGCACCGAACGCGAGGCCGAACAGTGCGGCACTCAGGACTGGTGCGAGGTCAGGCTTCGCGAGATGCCACTCAGTCAGTAACGACGGCGCGATGAAACCGATTGCCGCAGTGTCGAAACCATCCAGCATGACAATCACGAAGCACATGAAAAAAATGAGTCGCTGAAAGCGGCCGAATGGGTGCTCGTCGATGAGCTTCTGGGCATCGATGACCGAAGCAAGTTTCATCGTTTGTCTCCTGCCAGTCGCGAAGGAGTGCACTGGCCGCGTCTATCGCGCTGGTTGTCGATCAGAACGAATGCACCACGTCCGCGCCGCGCGGATCGACGCCGCGACACGGGCTATTCCGGCCTATCCCTGCGTCTCTTGTTCAAATTGCAAAGCTTTCGAGGGTTGCCGGGTGGAATAGCTCGCGCGGTTGAAGCTGGCGAGCCGACAGTCCCTCTGCAAAATGGCGGGCAAGAAAACGGTCAATAGCATGCTCATTGTTCGCAAAGCCATACGACCAGAAGTCGGTACCCATCAGTTTGCGAGCGGCACGTAAATGGTCCTCGACGAACGGCAGCGTGACCTTGGTGGCCGCCGTATCGCTCAACCGCGTCAACGCAAGCGCTTTAGACTTCTCAAATGCCTTCATCACTGCGCCTGGCAGCCAGGGATGGCGCTCTGCCAGCGTCTTCCTGACTCCCAGCGTGTGCATGATCGGAAACAGCTTCGTACGTGTGTACCAGTCTGCTGCGGCTTTGTGCGGATCGTCGAACAGGTACTTGACCTGGGGATGCCCACGGTCGAAGCATGAAGGCGCTCGCGGTCCAATGACAGCATCGATTTCCCCGTCCGCCAGCAGGCTCGAGATCGTCTTCCCTTCGGGCGCGTTCTCCAGCTTGACGTCCGCAGGCAAGTTCAGTGTGATCTTCTCCACCCTGGTCGGATCTTCGTATCCGCCACGCACCCAGGTCACATCCGAAGGCTTGACGCCGTACTCTTCTTCGAGAAGCAGACGTACCCAGACGTTAGCCGTTAGCTGATATTCCGGCACACCGATGCGCTTGCCTTTCAGATCTTCCGCGCGGTTAATGCCCCTATCCGCGCGCACATAAATCGACGTATGTCGAAAGGCTCGCGACGGAAAGACCGGCACGGCGATGTACGGGGAAGTTCCCGCAGCGGTCTTCACCGAGTAGCTGCTGAGCGAGAGTTCGCAAATGTCGAAGTCGGCGTGCCTGAAGGCGCGAAAAAAGATCTCTTCGGGATCCTGCAACATGAAGACCGGATCCACGCCCTCGATTTGAACCTCGCCGTCGACCAATGGCCTGATCCGGTCATAGTTGCCTACCGCGACGGACAACTGAAGCTTGCTCATTGTTTCTCCTGTTGTTGCTGCAAATACGACCCCAATCCGCGACCGCCAGATAGTCGATTTATATCGAATGATCTGTCACAGAACGATCTCTGTCAAGAAATTGTGGAGACTCTCCAGCCATGTCACGGCGTCGAACCGAACGGGCTGCCTGGTGAGGCCAGGGGATTCCCTAAAACGCTTGACATCGCCCACTCCGAAACACATCATTCGATATACATTTATCCCTATCAGTATAATGCCATATCGATCTATTTGACTGCGGCATGAGGCGCACTACGCTAGTGTTGTGCGATCGGTGTTCAGGGAGTGCGTGAACACCGCTTTTCGAATCGATCTGCCAGAAACGCTTAAAACAGGACGAACACCATGGGCACCGCAACGACGGAGAATTGGGACCGCGAGGTCGACGTCATCATCATGGGTGCAGGTGCCGCTGGCTTGACGGCGGCGATCGTGTCGAAGAACGAGGGGCTCGAGCCGCTCGTTCTCGAGAAGACCGATCAGGTCGGCGGAACTTCCGCGTGGTCGATGGGAATGTTGTGGTTCGTCGATAGCGCGCCAATGCGGGCCGCCGGCTTCAAAGATTCATTCGATAAAGCGCGCCAATACTTTGCGAGGACTGTCGGTACGAGCGTCGATCGCTCATTGCAGGAGGCCTACATCCTCAAAGGCCGGGTCGCCCTCGACTATATGTTGCGCAACTCGGCGCTAGAGGTGATGGCAGTCGACTACCCGGACTACTACCCCGAGCTGGAGGGCGGCATGTTTGGCCGCGCTCATGCCCCGCTGGAATTCGATGCTCGCAAACTTGGCCAGCACTTCAAGAATTTACGTGCCCCACTACCGGCGTTTGCACCGTTCGGTGGAATGATGCTGGACCTGGTTGACCTGCTTCACTTCCTTTCCTTCACCAGATCACTTCGCTCGTTCCGCCATGTGATGAAGCGCTTTTTGCGCTATGGCGTGGATCGGTTGAGTTATCACCGTGGCACCCGGCTCGTTGGCGGAAATGCGCTCATCGCTCGCCTGTACAAGACAATTCTGGATCGGCAAATCGATATCTGGCTGCAGTCGTCCGCCACCAGACTGATCATCGATGACGGTACTGTCGTCGGTGCAGAAGTGGTTCGGGACGGACGCACAATTCGAATCCGCGCTCGCCGGGGTGTGGTGATTGCGACCGGAGGGTATCCAGGCAGCCGGGAAATGCGCAAGGAACACTCACGCAAGCCCACCGTCGAGTTGGGACTCGGACTGCCTGGTAACGTTGGCGAGGGTATTCGTCTAGGTCTGTCGGCCGGGGGGCGAATTGACCACAACTCCGAAGACACCGGTTTCTATGTGCCAATGTCCGTGCTTTCGAATGAGAAGGGCGATGAGGTCTTGTGGGGGCACTTCATGCTCGATCGTCCCAAGCCCGGGTTCATTGCAGTGGGCAAGGACGGAAACCGCTTCACGAACGAGGCAGCGTCTTACCACGCATTCACGCTGGGGATGTTCGATGCAGGCGCCATCCCCGCCTATCTCATTGCCGACGCGGCAACCGTAAAGAAGTACGGCATTGGCGTCATTCTTCCCGGTAGCTTGTCGCTGCGGCGCTACGAGAAGGCGGAATACCTCTTCAGTGGCCGGACGCTGGTTGAACTTGCCGGCAAACTCGGCGTCGACCCGAGCGGACTCGAACGCAGCGTCGCGCGCAATAACGAATTCGCAGCCACCGGCGTGGACGCCGATTTCGGGAAGGGATCGTCCGCCTACAACATTTACAAGGGCGACCCGACGCATTCACCCAATCCCTGCCTGGGACCCATCGAGCGTGGGCCCTTTTACGCTGTCAAGCTGATGCCGGGCGACTTCGGTACAAGCCGTGGTCTCGTGACCGGAAGTAACGGCGAAGTGCTCGATCACGATAACCGTCCAATCCCTGGACTCTACGCTTGCGGCAACGATATGAACTCGCCGGTGGGCGGACACTACATTGGCGCGGGGATAACACTCGGGCCCGCGTTGACGTTCGGATATCTGACCGCCATGTCCATTGCCGGAAACAGGCAGGCGGAGGTGGACAGCAATGCAAATATCCCTTCGTCCTCCACCTCTAAATCGCGCATTGCCTGATCGTTAAATTGCTTGCTGCGTAACAGAAGACAGCGGTGTCAGCTGCATCGACGAAATGAGGTGACTGCCATGAAGCGACTTGTTTGCGTGACGGGCGTGCTTGCTGCTGCAGGTTTGGCAGCCCTGGCGCTCGTATGGAGTGAGCCGGAACCGTCAAACGAGCAGTCAGACAAGATTACGTGTACCTACTACGGAGAGACTTGCGTGCCTCCGATGGCTTTTTCCAAAGCATACTTCCGCCTTTTTCCATAAGATCCTCCGACTAGTAGCATGCGAGGCGTGCTGCAGTCGATTGCACCCCAAAACCGGGCTCTACACGGTCTTGTCCTGGGACTGAAAGCAAGGCTCGCAGACATCGCTTGCAACCTTGGTGCGGCGCATGACCACCTATGGCGACAGCGTCATGAGCAACCCGCTCACCCAAGACGCGACGAAACGGCGTGACAGTCACGGATCTGGATCGCCGAGACTGGCTGCGCGCAATCGGTCGAAATCGAGAATCGCGATTTCCCCGGATTTCAGGCTCAATATGCGTTGACTTTCGAGGTTCCTGAGCAACTGATTAGTGGTTTGTCGCGACAGCGACACCATTGAAGCCAGGCTGTCTTGTGAGACCCTTATCCTGCTCTGCGAGGCGTTGAGACCGCCATAACCTCCAGCAATCATCAGCAAACGGTTCGCCACGCGCTGTGCCGCGGGCAAGAGGGTCATCGCTTCGGCGTTCTCGAACGAAACCCGAAGTCTTTGCGCCATCAACAACGCAAAATCGCGCCAATAGCGGGGCGTGGAGTCGAGCAGGTCTTGCAGCGCTGACTCGGGCACGTGCAGCAGAAGCGTCCTGCTAACGGCGGTGGCGTCGTGCGGACGCGGCAGTCCATCGAACAGCGAGATTTCCCCCACCCATGCAGTCGGTCCGAGCACCGCGAGCAACGCCTCTTTCCCATCCACCCCGACTGTGCCCATAGCGAGTGCGCCGCCCAGCACAGCGTACAAGCCATAAGACTGTTCACCACGCCGATACAGGAATTGGCCCTTTTCCAGCGTGAGCAGGTTGGCATGGCTGACCAGATAGTCCCGCAACTCGACGGGCAGGCCCCGGAACCATGGAGTCGTTTCGAGTTGTGTCCGGTAGCGGTGCAGGCTGGATTCCATTGGCGAGTCGACCTGTCGGGTATCTGACAGATTTTAGGCGGGTTCGCGAACATCATGTGGACTCGCATCTGACGACGCAATGACTTTTGGCCCTTGATGCACCTGCTGCGTCGCGGGGGCCGAATGAGCGATTTCGCAGGGCGTTGTCTCAGGTTATTCCATTGCTTGAACCATCGAATAAGGAGTGTCGACGTGGCCTCATCTGTTGTCAGTCTGAAGAACGACGTTTCACCTGCCGAATGGGAAGCGCGAGTCAATCTCGCGGCCGCGTACCGTCTCACGGCGCTGTTTGGGTGGGACGATCTGGTGTTTACCCACATCTCGGCGCGCGTGCCCGGCCCCGAACACCATTTCCTGATCAACCCCTACGGGATGATGTTCGACGAAATCACCGCGTCTTCGCTGGTCAAGATCGGCCTCGACGGCCGCAAGGTTGCCGAATCGCCGCATGACGTCAATCCGGCCGGCTTCACGATCCATAGCGCCGTGCATGCGGCACGCGAAGACGCCCTTTGCGTGATGCACACTCACTCGGTCAACGGCGTTGCCGTGTCGGCACAGGAGGCGGGATTGCTGCCGCTCTCCCAGCAGTCACTTGGCGTACTGGCATCGCTCGGCTACCACGACTACGAGGGCATCGCACTCAATGAAGCCGAAAAGCCTCGTCTCGTACAAGACCTCGGAAGCAACACTTATCTGATGCTGCGCAACCACGGCCTGCTGACGGTCGGCGCTACGGCGGCGGACGCCTTCGTCGCCATGTACTTCTTTGAAGCGGCCTCTTTGATTCAGGTGCGCGCCCTGGCAGGTGGCGGAAAGCTGACTCAGATCGCACAGCCGATTCTCGACGGTATCAGGGAGCAGATCGCGCTGGCGACGCGGGGCGTCACGCCGGGGGCGCTGGTGTGGCCCGGGCTGCTCCGTCGGCTCGACCGCCGTAACCCCGGATATGCTGACTAGCACGGTCCGCTCGCACTATGCCCGACGGCATGTGCTGAGCGAACGGCGTAAGCGTCATGGGCCGCGTTTGCCGATTCAACGCAACGCGGATGTAATTGGTAGATCACGTGAGAACCTGCATGGCAAAAATCTTTATCTACGGCGCTGGCTCCATTGGTTGTTATGTCGGCGGACGGCTTCTTGCCGGGGGTAGCGACGTCAGTTTCATTGGGCGTGCACGCGTGGCCGACCAGTTGCGCAATCAAGGCATCACGCTGTCGCGGCACGACGATAGCCGCTGGCAAGTGCCGCCGGAGCGGATCGACGTATCGACGGAGGCGGCCAGCGCCGCCGCTGCCGATCTCGTGCTCGTCACAGTCAAGTCTGCTGCGACACCCACGGCCGCGGCAGAACTGGCGAACGTGCTTCGCCCCGGCACGATCGTCGTGAGCTTCCAGAACGGGATTGGCAATGCGGACGTGCTGCGCGCCGCGCTGCCACAGCACACGGTACTGGAAGGGATGGTGCCGTTCAATGTCGTCGAACGCGGCCCTGGCAGATTTCATCAAGGTTCGGCGGGCGAGCTGGAGATCAGACATACGCCGGCCATGCAGCCGTTCGTCGACGCGTTCAGCCAGGCGGGTCTGCCGCTGATCCAGCACGTCGATATGTTGCCGGTGCAGTGGGCGAAGCTGTTGCTCAACCTCAACAATGCCATCAACGCGCTAGCGAACCGGCCTTTGAAGGAGGAGCTCTCGCAACGCGCCTATCGGATCTGCCTCGCTATGGCGCAGAAAGAAGCGCTCGCGCTTCTGAAACGGGCCGGCATACGACCGGCCAGAGTGACGCCGCTTCCGGCCACCTGGATACCGCGTGTTCTCAGCGTACCCGATGCCTTGTTCGAACGGCTGGGCCGCACGATGCTGACGATCGATCCGCTCGCGCGCTCATCGATGTGCGACGACCTGGCGGCAGGGCGCGCCACGGAAATCGACTGGATAAACGGCGAGGTCGTGCGCCTCGCCCAACGCCTTGGGCAAACGGCGCCGGTAAACGAACGGCTATGCGAACTCGTGCGGGAGGCCGAGCGAGCCGACGTGCGCCCTTCATGGCCAGGCGAAGCACTGCTGGCTGAGATGCGGGCTGCAGCGCATGCCACTTTGGCACTGCACGACAAAATCTGAACGCCGGCGCACGCGCATCCGTTCTTCAACATCCGCCCTCGAAGCGCCCTGAAATCGCCCTTCGCTGCTGGTCGTACCTGGTGAGGTACGAAGAACCGCAACATGGCCGATAAAGCAACGTTCAATCATCCTCGCGAACTGAACGGCCGCTTGCTGGGTGGGTCCGACGTCTGAACGTCCGAGGTCCGCGACGGTCGAATTGTTCACGGACGACTCAATGCAGACACCGCGGAGGACAGGCCGCCCAGGAGCTGCCCGAAAATGATCGTCGCTTAAGCGCGCCTCCAGCGATCCCTGTCGCCAGCCAATCGACAAGCCGGAGTACAGACGATGACAGAACACTTATATCTGGATGACCTGAAGGTCGGCATGCAATTCGACTCGCCCACCTTTACGGTGACGGAGGCTGACATCAAGCGCTTCGCGTCAGAATTCGATCCACAACCGTTTCATCTTGACGATACTGCCGCGAGAGAATCGATTTTCCGTGGTCTTGCCGCAAGCGGTTGGCACACTGCCGCAATTACAATGCGCCTCCTGGTGTCAGGCGGATTGCCGCTCGCTGGAGGCATCATCGGTATGAACGTCGATATTGCATGGGTCAAACCCGTGCGGCCCGGCAATATCCTCCGGGTCGTCAGCACCGTGCAGGATGTTCAGCGGTCGAAGTCCAAACCATCGCAAGGAATCGCGACAGTTGCGTCAGAGACGATGGATGAATCAGGCGAAGTCGTACAGCGTCTCGTGTCGAAACTGCTCGTGGCGGCGCGTAACGCTTGAGCGTGCCACTTCACGGCTAGGTGCTCAATTCCGTTTACACGTACAGGTGCGGGCGAAAGCGGAACTGATCGGACACATCGATCCCAATTTCGCCTGCAGCGCGGCAGTGTCCGTCAGATAATCCCATTGTGGCGAAGATGTCCAGTCCGGCATCAAGGATCTCTTCCGTATGCTCTCCGAGGGTCGGCGAATTCGCCGGTATTGCATGAGAGACTCCGACAAACGGATCGGATTGGCAACCAGTGGCACCTTTTCCGATAAAGGTAGATCAGCCTTTCCGACCCAGCGCGGCAGAGACGATCGCGACCTGCACGCCAATCATTCGCCGCATGTCTGCACCATCGCGAGCAATTTCCTTAAACCCCTTGATAGCAAACACGATCGTCTGAGCCAGGTCGCCGGCTGCTATCCCGAGGCCCGATTCGGCGAGTGGTGCACTGATGATTTCCGTCAACAAGTCGCCGAACGCGGAAAATCCATTACAGACGGACGCGAAACCCAGATCAAACATGTCTTTTGCGTCCGGGTGTGCCTGTACCAACTCGAATCCCTCTGCTCCCCACGCCTCACAGGCATAGCGCAGTTTTTTTTCGAACCCGCGATAACGAGGCAGTCGCTGGCGAATCTCGCTCAGCTTGTCAGCCACCATCGCGTCCACGACTGCATGAAAGATCGCGTCCTTGTCGGGAAACGCCAGATACAGCGTCGGACGAGATAGACCCGCCGCTTGCGCGATGTCTGCCATTGTCGTGCGCGCATAGCCATATCGTAGAAATACGCCTATCGCCGCCTGGACCACCTGGTCACGGCGCGTTGAAGTTCCTTCGCTCATGACAGCGATTATGACACATCGACGGCAAGACACTTTGACGAAAACTGTCAAATGAACTAGACTGCAACTGACAGTTTTACCCAATATGTCAGCTTGTAGCGATCATCTTCTCGCTCGGGAGATTACACATTTCCGTTGATCGAACAGGTCTACGCGGAACGCCTGAAGGTTTGGGAAAGCTGGGAAAACGTCTCGAAGGCCTCGCAGGGGGCCGCAACTAAAGGGATTCACTATGTCTGATACTTCAAAAATCTGGCTGGTAACCGGCGCTGCGCGCGGCCTTGGGCGTCTGATCAGCGAGGCGGTCCTTGCCTCGGGCGATCGTCTTGTTGCTGGCGCCCGCGATCCCGAACGCCTGGTAGATCTAGTCGAGCGCTATGAAGACCGGATTCGTGCCGTCGCACTCGATGTCACCGATGAGGTTGCCGCGCAGCGCGCGGTCGACCACGCGCTCAATGCCTTTGGTCGCCTCGACGTGCTGGTTAATAACGCTGGTTATGGCCACACCGCTCCGTTCGAGCAAATGACAACGCAAGATTTCCGCGATCAGGTGGAAACTAACCTGTTCGGTGTGGTCAACCTGACCCGTGCCGTGCTGCCAGTGATGCGAGAACAGCGCGCTGGTCATATTTTCCAGGTGTCATCGGCGGGCGGCCGCACGTCGACCCCAGGGTTGTCCGCCTACCAGGCGGCGAAGTGGGCCGTCGGCGGTTTCAGCGATGTCGTGGCGAAGGAGGTTGCTCACCTGGGCATCCGCGTATGTACGCTGGAACCGGGAGGGATGCGCACCGACTGGGCCAGCGAAGCACGTCGCGGCATTGATGACATGTTGCCCGACTACGAACAGTCGGTCGGCAAGATGCTCAGGCTTCTGGAAGCTTATGGCGGTCACGAAATCAGCGACCCCGCGAAGATCGCGACATTAATCGTCGAACTATCACGTCGCGACGAACTTCCGTTGCGCCTGTTGCTCGGTGGCGATGCGCTGCACGTCTGCAGTCTCGCAGACGCTGAGCGCGCCGAGGAACTGGAGCGGTGGCGCGAAACCACGCTTTCCACGCATTTCCCGGATGCGCAGCTACCGGAAGGGCTCGATGTGCTGAAGAAGCCGAAATGACATAAGGTGGGTCAGAACTGCTCGATTGGCAGGCTCGACCCGCTCGATGCGCCGCTGCGGATCGTCTCCAGAAGCGCATTCGCTCTGGGCAAGACCTTGTCGGCGTAGAAGCGCGCGGTGGCGAGCTTGGTGCGATGGAAGTCCACGTCTTCATTCGCAGCGCTTTTTCCTGACGCAACAAGCGCTGCGCGCCCCATCTGCCACCCGCCGCACACGTAGCCGGTGAGCATCAGATAGTCGACGGAACTGGCAAGCGCTGCATCGGGCTGAGTCGCCAATGCGTGCAGCATCCAGGCGGTGGCATCGTCGAGCGCCTCTACACCGGCCGCGAGCGCCGTGCCAACGGACGCCACTTGCGTATCCGTGCTGCGCGCCAACTCCAGCGCGGCCTGACGCATCTCCGCAACCAGTTCAGCCATCCCCGCGCCCTGATCTGACGCGAGCTTGCGGCTTACGAGGTCGGCAGCCTGGATGCCCGTCGTGCCCTCATAGATCGGCGCGATTCGCGCATCGCGCAGGAACTGGCATGCGCCCGTCTCTTCGATGTAGCCCATCCCGCCGTGCACCTGCACACCCATCGATGCAATCTCGACGCCCAACTCCGTACACCACGCCTTCAACACGGGGATCAGAAGATCGACACGCGCCTGGCGACGTGCGCGCTCACCGGCGTCGGGGTCGCGGTGCGCGTGGTCCATGTCCGCGGCCATCACGTACGCGAAAGCACGCATCGCTTCGATCTCGGACTTCATCGTCATCAACATGCGCCGTACGTCCGGGTGATGGATGATGGCAACAGCGCCACCCGATTTGCTGGCCGCGAGCCGCCCCTGGACGCGTTCCTTCGCGTATTCGCGGGCCTGCTGATAAGCGCGTTCCGCCATCGCGAGCCCCTGGATACCTACCTTCTGGCGCGCCTCGTTCATCATCGTGAACATATGCGCGAGACCTTTGTTCTCCTGCCCCACCAGATAACCGATCGCCCCACCCTGATCACCGAAGCTCATCACGCAGGTCGGACTCGCGTGAATACCGAGCTTGTGTTCGAGGGACACACAGTGAACGTCATTGCGTTGCCCGGAAGAACCATCGGCATTCAGCAGGAACTTGGGCACGACAAAGAGCGATATGCCGCGCACGCCCTCGGGCGCGTCCGGCGTGCGTGCGAGGACGAGATGAATGACGTTGTCCGTCATATCGTGATCGCCCCACGTGATAAAAATCTTCTGGCCGTAGAGGCGATAGTGGTCGCCAACGGGCACCGCTTTCGTGCGCACGGCGGCGAGATCCGAGCCCGCTTGCGGCTCGGTCAGGTTCATGGTGCCCGTCCACTCGCCGCTGACGAGATTGGGTAAATAGCGTCCCTTGAGTTCTTCCGAGCCGTGCTGCCTCAGCGCCTCCGTGGCGCCCGCCGTCAGCAGAGGACACAGTGCGAACGCCATGTTGGACGAATTCCACATCTCGACGGTCGGCGCATGCAGCAACTCGGGCAGCCCCTGGCCACCGAAATCCGGGTCGCCGGAGAGGCCGCTCCAGCCGCTTTCGACGAACTGCCGGTAGGCTGTCGCGAAACCGTCCGCTGCAACGACGCCGTCCTTCGTCAGGCGCGCGCCCTGCCCGTCGCCGGGCTTGTTGAGCGGTGCCAGCACTTCAGTCGCGAGCTTCGCCGCCTCGTCGAGCACAGCCTCGGCGAGTTCGGGCGTCACCTCCTCGAAGCCCGGCAGCGAAGACAACTCGCCGAGACCGGCCAGTTCCGTCATCACGAAGCGCATGTCGCGCAGCGGTGCAATATAGGTGCTCATCCTGGTCTCCGGCATCAGTTTTGTTGCAGTTTGTCCAGTGCACCGGACAGCTCTGGCAATACCTTGAAGAGATCGCCGACGATCCAGTAATCGGCGACCTGAAAGATCGGCGCCTCCTCGTCCTTGTTGATCGCGACGATCACCTTTGAGTCCTTCATGCCGGCCAGATGCTGGATCGCGCCGGAGATGCCGACCGCGATATAGAGTTGCGGCGCGATGACCTTGCCGGTCTGGCCCACCTGATAGTCGTTTGGCACGAAGCCGGCATCCACGGCAGCGCGCGACGCGCCGACCGCTGCGCTCAGTTTGTTGGCGATGTCCTCCAGCAATGCGAAGTTTTCGCCGGAGCCCATGCCCCGGCCGCCCGAGATCACCCGCTGCGCCGATGTCAGCTCAGGACGCCCGGAGCGGGTCAGTTGCTGGCTCACGAAGCGTGAGCCCGGGACCTCGACGGCCGGCGCGAGCGATTCGATCGCCGCCGCGCCGCCTTCGGCGGGCGCCGCCGCAAAGGCTGTCGTGCGTACTGTGATGACCTTGATGCGGTCCGCGCTTCGCACTGTCGCCAGCACGTTGCCCGCGTAGATGGGGCGCACGAACGTATCGGCGGACTCGACGGCAACGATGTCGGAGATCTGCGCGACGTCGAGCAGCGCGGCCACGCGCGGCATCGCGTTCTTCGCGGTCGTAGTGGCGGGCGCCAGCACGTGGCTGTAGCCGGCCGCGACCGTCGCGATCAGCGCGGCCAGGTTCTCGGCCAGCGGATGCGCATAGTGCGGCGCATCGGCGACCCGCACGCGGCTCACGCCGGCGATGCGTGCGACCTGTTCGGCCACAGTCACGCATTGCGATCCGGCGACGAGAACATGAATGTCGTCGCCAAGACGCGCAGCGGCGGTGACGGTGTTCAACGTCGCAGCCTTCAGCGTCTGATTGTCGTGTTCTGCAATAACGAGTATGGACATGTTTCCCTCTTCCGATCAGATGACGTGTGCGACGTTCTTCAGCCTCGCCACGAGATCTGCGGCATCGGCCACGCGTATGCCCGCCTCGCGTTTCGGCGACTCCGCGAGCTTCAGCGTCGACAGCCGTGGTGCGATGTCGACGCCGAGGGCATCGGGTGTCACCACGTCGAGCGGCTTCTTCTTCGCCTTCATGATGTTGGGCAGCGTCGCATAGCGCGGTGTGTTGAGCCGGAGATCGGTGGTCACGACGGCCGGCAGATCGACCTCGATCGTCTCAAGTCCGCCGTCGATCTCGCGCGTCACGGTCGCCTTGCCTGCTTCGACGCTCACCTTCGATGCGAAGGTCGCCTGCGGCCAGCCGAGCAGCGCAGCGAGCATCTGGCCGACCTGGTTCGCGTCGTCGTCGATGGCCTGCTTGCCGAGCATCACGAGTTGCGGCTGCTCCTTGTCCACCAGCGCTTTGAGCAGCTTCGCCACGGCGAGCGGCTGCAACTCGGCGTCGGTCTCGACGAGGATGCCGCGGTCAGCGCCTGTCGCCATCGCCGTGCGCAACGTTTCCTGGCAGCTCTGCACCCCGCAGGACACGACGACCACCTCTGACGCCGCGCCGGCTTCCTTCAAAAGCACGGCCTCTTCCACGCTGATTTCGTCGAAGGGGTTCATCGACAGCTTCACATTCGCGATGTCGACGGCGCTGCCGTCGGCTTTCACGCGGACTCTCACATTCGCGTCGACGACGCGTTTGACAGGAACCAGTACTTTCATTGCCTGCTCCGTTTCGATAAAGGACTCCACCACGCCGGCCATGTGAACCGATCGCTCGAGGTTTCGTTTTGTTTGTCCGGGATACGCGCCGCCGGCCTGAGTTTGTGCGGCGCAATACGATTCGATGCGATAGGCATGTCTCCTCCCTCAGGATGGTTGGGCGTATCATTTCGTGAACAAAACACCGGTTCAGGCGGCGCCCGCCGAGGGGCGACTTCCCCATGACCGGCCGGCGTGCCGCACCGCTGTCCAGCCGTGGAACTGCGCGTCTCCTCGCTGGAATCCATAGTGTCCGAGCGCGAGACCGCGCAAAATCCCCCTTAAAGGGGAGCACGATTGCATGGACGGGGGATGGCAGCCAGGGTCAACCCGAACGCCTGGAGCAGCTGATGCACGTGACAGAAGCGACGTTCCCGAACAGGCCACCTCTGTTCCTCGCAACGAAGGTCCTTCCGCCACGCCTGCCCGCCGGCCTGATCGATCGTCCGCGCCTCGCCGGTCTTGCCGCGCAGATAGAAACGAAGCGCCTGACGGTGCTCAGGGCTCCCGCTGGATTTGGCAAGACGTCGCTCGCGCTCACCTGGCTAAACATGCTGGGGACAAGCAGTGCGCGGGTCGCCTGGCTATCTCTCGACGCCGACGATGACGAACCCGCTCGATACTTCAATCATCTCGCGCAGGCGTTACGGCAATCCTGCGGCAACGTTGGCGCCTCAGTGATAGCCTTGACCGCTGAAGCGTCGTTTGTGCCGGCGTATGCGCTCGCGTCGACGCTGATTGACGAGCTTGTCGACGTCGACGACGAGGTCTACCTTTTCATCGACGACTACCACTTGATCAGCGAGGCACCGATTCACGAAGCGATGTCGCTCTTCATTGCCAAAGTGCCCTCGCAGGTCCACGTGGTGCTGTGCACCCGAACGGATCCCCCTCTTCCTACGGCCAGGCTGCGAGCCCGAAACGATCTCCTGGAAATCGACGCGTCGACGTTGCGATTCAACTTCGACGAGACGCGCCGCTTCGTCGAGCGCGAATGCCCCGGCAAGCTCCGCACTACGGACATGAAGTCGCTGTTCGCGACCACCGAAGGCTGGGCTGCCGCGCTACGCATCTCCGCTTCGGTGCTGGCCCGGGACGATCGCCCCCGAGGCTGGCGGGCCAGCGCGCCGACCGGCGCATCAAGGCCGCTTGCAGACTACCTCGAAGACATACTCCAGTCCTTACCTGCCGGGATGTTCGAGTTCATGCTGCGTACGGCGATACTCGAACGTCTGAGCGCACCGCTTTGTGAGGCGCTCACCGGCCTCAAACCGAGCCAGATCATGCTGGACGCCATTGTCGCGCGCCAGTTGCTGCTGGAGCCGCTGGACCTGGAAGGACACTGGTTCCGCTATCACCCGCTCATGGCCGAGTACCTCCAGCGTCGGCTGGAGGTCCGGTACCACGAGGAGATCGCCGACCTGCATCGCCGCGCGTGGCAATGGTACGCGGCGCAGCGCCAGTGGACCGACGCAGTCAGGCATGCGATTGCGGCCGGCGCAACCGACGATGCCATTCGCCTCATGGAACACTGCGCCATGTCCCTCCTGAAAGGAGGCGATCTGCTCACGCTGGTCGGCTGGCAGCGTCAATTCCCAGCCGACCTGATGCGGGCACAGATCACAGTCACGCTCGCAATTGCCTGGGGCACCGTACTCGCCATGCGCTTCGATGACGCGGTCACCATGCTGGATTCGATCGAACGCGATGCCGCCGACAAGGGTATCGACGCTGACCATGTCCGGTGGGAGTGCGTCGCCATTCGCTCGGCACTTGCAGCCTTACAAGATGATCCGCAAAAGGCGCTTACGCTCGCGCAAGAATATCTGGCCCGGCCGTCGCGCGATTCATGGACCACCAACGCGGTCTCAAACGTGGCGCGCTTCGCCCACTGGAAAGCGGGTAATCTTGAGGCCCTTCACGCCACACCCTGGATTCCCGACTCGATCGAGGAAGACCAACGCAGCGTATTCTCCTCGGTCTATCGGCTCTGCCTGCTCGGCCATGTGGAAATGCAGCAACTGCACTTTTCGCATGCAGAGCGCCATTTCAGCGAAGCGATGGAGCTCGCCGAGCACCATTCGGGCCCGCAGTCGATAGCGGCGGCGTTGTGCGCCCCGATGATCGCCCAATTGCGTTATGAGCAGGGCCGGCTGGACGAAGCTGAAGCGCTGCTCGTCGAGCTCATGCCGGTCATTGAACTTGCCGTATTTCTCGACAGCGTGCTGATCGGCTATCGCATACTCGTTCGAATCGCCGTGGCGCGCTCCAATTTTGCGCAGGCGTATGCCTTGCTCGACGGTGCACAGGTGCTGGGTCAGGCGCGTCGATGGAACCGGCTGATTGCCGCCGCGCTCGCGGAAAGAACTCGACTGAATCTTGCAGAAGGCAGGCTTGCCGAAGCAGGCGCGTGCGTGGCACAGCTGCGTCAGTTGGCCACCTCCAGCTCCGGGTCGTCCGCTCCGGAGTCGCCGGAGATCGAGAACTACCGGGACCTCGCGGCTGCGTGCCTGGCGATACGAAGGCAGCAAAGCCAGGAGGCGGTCGGGATTTTGAGCGGTGCACTCGAGCGTCTCGAACACCTCCACGGAAGTTATCTCGCGCTGCGACTGCGGACCCTCCTCGCGCTGGCGTGGCTGAACGCAGGCGAGCGCGATCGGGCGCTCGAGGTATTCCACGACGTTGCGACGGTCGCAGCGCCAGCCGGGATCTGCCAGTCCATTGTCGATCAAGGGCCGGAGATCGGCCCGCTATTGAAGCTGGCGCGCGACAGCGCCCGCACCCCTGCCAAAGCGCAGGAAATAGTGCCCTGGCTAGACCGACTGCTGGATAGCTGGCGATCACAGCACGAACCCAACAGCACGCCCCGGCGAGAAGGCGAGCGGACCCAGCTCAGCTCGCGAGAGCGCGGCATTGTCGAGTTGATCGCACAGGGGCAGTCAAACAAGGAAATTGCGCGTACGCTCGGAATAACACCTGAAACGGTCAAGTCCCACGTAAAGAGCATCTTTACCAAGCTGGCCGTCGACAAACGCGCTCAAGCTGTCGCGCGCGCGCAGGTGCTTGGACTGGTCAAACATAACTAATAGCACGCAGTACGCGGACAGTACCTGGCTTACCGCAAGACAAGAAATACACATGCATGGATCAGGACGCCCACCGTGCCACCGACAAACGTGCCGTTGATTCGAATGAACTGCAGATCCCGGCCTATCTCGGCCTCGAGCTTCCGGCTCACCTCCTTCGTGTCCCAACCTTTCACGACGTCGGTGATCAGCGCCGACAGTTGATGGCGATGGCGCAACACGAGCAGGCCGGCAATATCAAGCCACCATGCGTTCAACTTGTGCTGAATGGACGGCTCACTCGCAACGCCTTTACCGATGGATACGAAGGTACCGGCGATCATGTCGCGCACCGCGGAGTGCCTGCTTCCGAGATCAGCAAGCACGTGCGCACGGACGTGACAGAGCAGGACACGGTAATAGCCCCCCTCTTCGAGATGCCGAATGCAGTCGCGCAGCAACAGTCGACCAAACCGGCGATAAACAGCTGACGTCCGCAGGTTGCTGGATAGATCTTGCACCGCCCCGTCGAACTGACGCCGAAGCGCGTGCTCGGGGTTCGCCACGACCTCATGGATGAGCGCAATGATGCCTTCGACAAACTTGTTGACGATGTATGCGTCCAGCGGCGCCGGCGTGAATTTCGACGCCTCGCCGAACTTCGCCTTGATCAGGTCCACATGGGTGCTCAACCACCTTTCCACGGCGCTCAGTCCGCGATCCAGCAAAGGCTGATGACGGTTGCCTTCGGTGAGGATATCCAGGACCTGACCCGCCATGCGAGACACCTCGAGCGTGCGCAATCGCGGAATGACGAGACGACCGAAGAGATGTTCGACGTCCGTCTCGTCCATGCCGTCGAGCAATCGGGGGAGCGAACCGGCCACCACATCCGCGATCACCGCGCTGTTTTCACGTACCGCGAGCCATCCCGCCAGCGCTTGCGCCGCGTTGAAACCACTCAGTCGCCCGACGATGATTTCGGGGGTCAGGAAGTTTTCCTCGACGAAGCTGCCCAAACTCTCGGCTATGCGCTGCTGGTTCTTCGGAATGATGGCCGTGTGCGGGACCGGAATCCCGCACGGGTGCCGGAACAACGCGACGACGGCATACCAGTCTGCAATCGCACCGACTGTACCCGCCTCGGCAAAAGCACGTGGCCACGCTAGCCAGGGATACGCAGCCTGCCAGGCCACACACGTGAGGAGTAGCACGATCATCGCCGCGAGCAAACAGGTCGCTGTCGTGCGCATGCGCTTCAGCCGAACCAGCTTTTCGTCCCCAACTGGGTCAGCCTGTGCGTGCCCGGAGTTCCTGTCTGTCCCAGTCACGAAGCTCAACTCGCCTCCTGCCGCAGGAACCGCTTCACCACCGGAGCGACTTCACTTGCCCGGGTGATCAGAAAAAGATGGCCGTCATCTATCACGTGCAGGGTCGCATTTCGAATCCTTGCCGCGAGAATCCTGGCGTTTGTGAGCGGCACGATGGGGTCGTCGCTTCCATGCACGACGAGCGTCGTTTGCCGAAGCGCGCCCAGCCACGGCAAGCTGGTCCAACCGGATGCAGCCAGCAATTGATAGAGATAGCCACGGCCGCGTGGCGCCTGGATATGGCGGCTATGTTCCTCGAGCAGCGCGGCATCGTGGCGGTAGGCGCCCCCGTATATCTCCGCCCCGATTTGCCGCAGGTACGCCGGATCGGTATAGCGTCGCGGCCCGATCAGTTTTGAAAGCACCGACAGCCGCGCAGGCACCATGATTACCCCGGGAGAGGTGGCCGCGAGAATGAGCCTGCGACAGCGCCGGGGGTAAAGGTGCGCGAACTGCTGGGCCAGCGCCCCACCCCACGATACGCCGAGCACGTCGACAGGGCCGGCGTATCCGAGCCGCGTCAGCAGCTTGTCAGACAGGACGGCAAGCGTCGAGAACCGATACGGGATCAAGGGGACGGGCGAGCCGCCAACGCCGGGGGCGTCGAAGACGATGACGGTCACGTCATCCAGTGCCGCAACGAATGGTTCAACCAGTTCGAGATTTGCGCCGATGCCATTGAATAAAAGCAGCGGCGGCGAGGCGTCGCTACCACGCCGGACTGCGACACGCAGCAACTGGCCGTCCAGATCGATCGTCTGAATTTGCATGGCGTCGACACACTCCGCGCTTGTTTGTAATCCGGTCATCCGGTTGATCCTCTGTGTCGACCAGAGTTAGCGTGTCGGCTGGAGTTAGCGCTTTAGCACTTTAGCGCTTACTCCTGCCCCATAGCGCTTACTCTGGTCCCATGCAAGATGGTTGCTGGTTGGACGCTTCGCTTCGTATCGCTATGGCGGCGGCTCGCACCAGCCCGCCAGATCACTTCCTGGGCTGCATGAGCGCTTTCAATTCCTCGACATGCTCCGCAAAGCGCTTCGTGACGACAGCGATACTGTCGGTTTGAGCCCGGTACGCCACATCCGCGAGCTCCTGCATGTCCACGAATGCCTTTTGCAGTGTCTTTTGAACCCCTTCGCCCGTCGCAGCAGCGGGTTCGCTGCCAGGGGACCTCAAGCGGGCAACGAGCGATTGCAGTTCAGTCATCGTCGAACGCACGATATCCACCTGCTTCTGACCGAGTTGCTGTACGCCAGCGAGCGCAGTCATATTCGCCTCAGCGAGCGCTTCAATGTCCTTGCGGCGCGATTCGAGGATGGCGGCTACGTCGACGCCCGGTAGCTTGAACTGCGTGATGAGCTTCGTATATTCAGCAAAGATATTGCTGGGATGGGTTGCTGTCATGATAACTCCGTTAAAGTAGTTGCAAAAAAACGTTTTCGCTATCCGGCAATGATGCCGGTCAGGCTTCCGAAACATAGGTCCCGGGTGCTTTCACACCAGCCGGGTGTTGTTCGCTGCCGGGCGCCGCAGGCGCTGCCCGCTTGTCGCCGGACCGGGCGACCAGCCAGTCTCTCCAGTTGCCCCACCACGAGTCCGTTTCAGCCTGTGCGCCGGCGAGCCACGCATCGGCGTTCGCGGGCAACTCGGGGTTGAGGTAGTACTTTGCCTTCGGATTACCGGGAGGATTGATCAGGCTCTGGATATGACCGCTTGAACTCAGGACGAAACGGGTATTGCCACCAAACGTCGTGGCGGTGTTGTACACGCCCTTCCACGGCGTAATGTGATCCGTCATGCCTGCCACCACATACTTGTCGCACTTGACCTCGGAAAGGTCTATCGGCGTGCCCAGCACCGTCAGCGCGCCTGGCTTGCTGAAGAGGTTTTGCGTGAAAATGTCGAGCAATTGCCCATGCGTCTTCGCTGGCAGCCGAGTCGTATCGTTGTTCCAGTAAAGGACGTCAAAAGCAGGTGGTGCGTTGCCCAGCAAGTAGTTGTTGACCCAGTAGTTCCACACCAGATCGTTGGGCCTCATCCAGGCGAAGACGCGTCCCATTTCCTCGCCCGCCAGCACCCCACGTGAAATGCTGTGCTGCTTCGCCGCCGCAATGGCCTCAGGCGTTGCAAAGAGGCCGAGTTGCGAGTCGGCGGTGTTGTCGAGTACGGCAACCATCAGCGTGGTCGCATTGACCGTCTTTTCACCCTGGCTCGCGAGATGTCCAAGCAAAGCCGAAATGGTCATCGCACCCGAGCAGGCGCCGTGCAGGTTGACGTCGTCGCACCCGGTGATCTCGCGCACAGCCGCAATGGCTTCCACGAGCGCGCTGACGTACGTGTCCAGATCCCAGTGCCTTTGAGCCGCGGTCGGATTGCGCCAGCTGACGACAAAAACCTGGAGCTCGTTCTTGACCAGATAGTCGACGATGCTCTTGCCCTCGGAGAGATCGAAGATGTAGAACTTGTTGATCTGCGGCGGCACGATCAGCTGCGGCCGGCTGTAGACTTCCTGCGTCGCCGGCGCGTACTGGATCAGTTCTAGCACTTCGTTGCGAAAGACGACCGCGCCTTTGGATGTACCGAGGTTCCTGCCTACGTCGAAAGCCGTCTTGTTGACCTGCGCGGGCATCCCGTGATTCTTGAGCAGGTCCATCACGACGTTGTTGCAGCCGTCCAGCAGGCTGGCGCCACCCGTATCAATGACCTTCTTGAGCGCCGCAGGATTGCCCAGCAGCGTGTTAGTCGGGGACGCCGCGTCCGTAATGAGCGACATTACAAACCGCGCGCGCTCCTTGTTATCAGGATCCAGCCCGGAGCGCTCGACGAAACCTGCAAGGGCATTGCGCCACGCGAGGTAGCCTTGCAGCGTCACGCGATACAGCGAATTGTTCTGCCATGCGGCGTCGGTGAAGCGTTTGTCGCCCTTTGGCGGCGTAGATTCCGCGCTACCCGAGAAAAGCCCGAAAAGCTCGTGAGCGAAAGCCGCTTCCTGCTCCATGACCAACCCAGGTTGCCGCCATGCCTGAGCGCCGATTTGCTGCGCAGTTGCGACGATATCGCATGGCCGCAGACCGACAAAGGGATTGGGACCCAGCATTCCCTCAGCAGCCGACGCCGCGAGATCATCGGCCTTGTCGCCTTGCTGCGGGCTTTCAGTGGTTACCGCCATTTTGCTGCTCCTTCAGGAATATCTTCCGCTGCGCCAAAAGTCATGAATCACGCGACCAGCATCGCAAGGGTTTCTGCAACCAGTGCCGGCTTGTCCTCGCCATCAATCTGCAGCTCGTTCATTGCCTTGATGAGGATGCGGCCGCCGCCCTTGTTCTCCACCGACACGAGCGTGACACGACTACGCACCCGCGCGCCTGCCTTGACGGGCGTCATGAAACGCACTTTGTCCAGACCGTAGTTGAGCCCCGCCGAAGCGTCCTTGGGAACGATGCCGATCTCGATCGCGAGGCCCGCCAGCAACGACAGGGTCAAATAACCGTGTGCGATCGTGCCGCCGAACGGGCTCTCGCGCTTCGCCCGCTCCTCGTCCACGTGAATCCATTGCCTGTCGCCCGTACACTCGGCGAACGCGTTGATACGCATCTGATCGACAACGACCCAGTTCGATACTCCCAGCTCGCGACCCACGAAGTCGCCGATGTTGGCCACGCTGTAATTGCCCGTGCTCATCGCTTCCACTCCCGGAAATTTTCTTGACAATCAGGCGAACTGCTCGCGCAGCCACTTCTTGTTCATCTTGCCGACACTCGTCTTGCTGATCGCATCGACGAACTTCACGATCTGCGGCACCGCGTATTTCGATATCTTTCCGGATGTGCTGAACGACAATACGTGCTGCTTGATGTCGTCCTCCGTGACTGCCGCCCCCTCCTTGAGCACGACCAGCGCCACCGGTCGCTCCCCCCACTTCTCATCCTTGATGCCGATGACGGCCACTTCGGAAACACCCTCGTATTGCGAAATCAGATCTTCTATCTCGAGCGATGAAACCCACTCGCCGCCGGACTTGATCACGTCCTTCGAACGGTCGGTGATTTGTATGTTGCCCGTTGGATCGATATTGGCAATGTCCTGCGTATGGAGATAGCCGCCGGCCCAAAGCTGTTGGGAAGCCTCGGGATTGTTCAGATAGCCCTGCGTGAGCCACGGGGCGCGCACGACGATCTCGCCAGTGGCTTTGCCGTCGTGGACGAGCTCGTCCATGTTGTCGTCGACGACACGCAGGTCAACGAGAGGAACAGGCCGACCGGTCTTGCAGCGCAGGCGAAGCTGCTCGTCGGCGCCGAGCTTTTCGGTCCCGGGTGGAAGTTGCGCGAGACTGAGCACGGGGCAAGTTTCCGACATCCCGTAACCGACAAACACATCGATGCCCCGGTCTAGCGCCGCCTGGGCGAGGCCTTGCGGCAACGCGCCACCGCCGATGACGATCTTCCACTTGCTCAAGTCCGTCGCCTTCCCCTCCGCGCACGAGAGCAGCATGTGCAGGATCGTGCCGACGCAATGTGAAAACGTGACGCCCTCTTCGCGCACGAGTCGTGCGAGCCGGTCCGGCAGGTAGCGCCCGGGATAGACCTGCTTCACACCCATAACCGTTGCGATATACGGCATGCCCCACGCGTGGACGTGAAACATCGGGGTGAGTGGCATGTACACGTCGCCACGATGGAAACGCTGTCCCGAGACAGGGCTCGCCAGTGCCGCCATCAGGGTGATGGTGTGCAGAACCAGTTGCCGATGCGTAAAGTAGACGCCCTTGGGAAGACCGGTCGTACCGGTGGTGTAGAACGTCGTTGCACGCGTGTTCTCGTCAAAATCGGGGAACGCGTAGCTCGTGCTGTTCGCCGCCAACATGGCCTCGTATTCAGCCGGGAAGGGAATATTGTGTACACAAGCTTCGGCGCCTCCCTCATCGATCCAGATGAAAGTACGCACTGTTTCCAGTTTGTCCTTGATCGCTTCGACGACGGGCAGAAAATCGGTGTGCACCAGCAGGACTTCTGCGCCGGCGTGATTGATCGTGTAGGCGATTTCAGCCGGGGACAGACGCACGTTCACAGTCTGCAAGACAGCGCCCATCATCGGAACAGCGAAATAGCATTCGAGATAGCGGTGGCTGTCCCAATCCATCACCCCGACGGTGCTGCCATGCTGCACGCCAAGTTGGCTCAAACCGTTGGCGAGACGTGCAATACGCTCGCGCAAGGTCGCATAGGTCATCCGGAACTGATCCCGGTAGACGATCTCCTCGTCCTGCGCCTGAACGAACGGCGTAAGCAACAGCTGCTTGATCAGCAACGGATAGACGTAGGCGGTGGACCCTGGCGTCTTGACTTCGTCGTGCATCGATATCTCCTTTAGTCCAAATATGAATTGCGAGCGAATGCTGATCTGGTTATTTTTCTCGGCCTGCTGTGGCATCGCGTTGGGACAATGATCCAGGTGTCAGGACTCGGGAAGTACCCCCTGAATGGGGGAGTGCTGTAGATACAGTCGGGGGAGACAGGTTTTTGCATGTGCGGTATTTCCCGCGTCTCGCCGCTGGACAACACAAACAAAAGCGCGCCAGGTGGACCTTGCATGGCGATTTTCCACAGGGATAGAATGAATTGAGCTTCTCGATCAGTGGCCCGAACCCGATAATGGGGTGGAGGCCTCCGGCCGCGCGGTCCGATATGGACGCGTTGGAGGCCGCATCAACTTGCGATCGTCCGTCGCGTTTTCAGCACATGTATACATTGACCGCTTCAAAATGGCATTCATGACCGACACGTCCGAAGAAATGCGGACAAACCAGTGGTTCTGCGCCTTGCCTGCGGTCGAGCAGGAGGCGCTTATCCAGCGAAGCGAATTGATCACGCTGCAGGCTGGCGAATTTCTGTTCCGCCGCGGCGATACGCCGACCAGCTTCTGTGGTCTCAAAGACGGCAGACTCAAAGCCTTCACGCTTCGCGAAGACGGCAAGGAGGCGATCCTGGCCGTCATCGAAGCCGGTAACTGGTTTGGACAGACTTCCATGACCAGTCGCCAGCCACGTGCACGTGATGTCGTAGCGATCGAGCGCTCGACCGTCTTCGTGGTCAGGACAGCAGCGTTTGAAGAACTGATGCAGAGTCAAGCGTTCCTCCGGGCCATCGCCGAATTGCAGTCCATCCACATCAATTGGCTCTATCGCATGGTCGAAGATGCCACCCTCCACTCGACGCGCGCACGTGTTGCGCGGCGCCTGCTGCTGCTCGCGGCGGGCGACGTGGCAACGTGGCCACAGAGTCGCCAGGACGTCAGCGTCTCCCAGGACACACTGGCCATGATGCTCGGCATCACGCGCCAGACACTGTCGCTGGAGCTCAAGGCAATGGCCGAAAAAGGAGCGATCGCTCTCCGGTATGGTCGAATCGAAATATGTTCGAAGGACATCCTCGCGTCCTTTCAGGATTCTTAGTGATCGCTCCCGCCGGTGCGCTCCCGAGCCGCTCGTCGTCCCGAAGCTAGAACGTATGCCGTACGCCAGCCATGATGCCTAGCTGGGTCGTGCCGTACGCCGAGCTCAGGGCGTTGATGCCCTGGAACTGGGCGCCAACCATTCCGCCGCGGTACAGCGAGTAGTCGGCTTCCAGATAGGTATCCGTGCGTTTCGACCAGCTATAGTCCGCCAGCAGCTGGAATTGCGTCGCGTTCCCGTTGGCTGCCTGCGTCTTCCCGGTCTGAATCGTGCGCCACACGTTCGCAGAAAGGTGCGTCGCGTCCCCTATCAGCTGCGTGACCCCACCATAAAACATTTGCCGGGAACTGAACGTATTGAATTTCAGCGCGGACAATTCCGGCTGGCTGAATGGACCGTTAGGGAAATTGCCGACAAATTTGGCGTCCTGCCTGTTCACGGCCCAGCCGGCAATAAGCGTCGTTTCTTCGAACGAATAGGACCCGCCGGCAGTCCAGGATTTGAAGTGCGCGGACCCGTTCACGGCATCGCGCGAGTCAAGGTACGCGGCAGCCAGGCGCAATGGCTGACCGGGCAAATAGAGAATCGATGCCCCAATCTGACTTCCCGAACCAAATGCGCCTGCATTGCCACCAAACGCGTAGGACACCTCAGCCGTCAGGTATTGCCATCGCGCGGCGTATTTGACCATGTTGCTGGTCCACACGCCCTGAGCCATCGTGACTTCCGGCCGAAACTGGTAGAAGGTCGGCAGCCATGGATTAGTTATGAAGGCGCTCAGAACAGCGTCGGCAAGCGGGTTGAGCTGGCGGCCCATTGTCAGCTTTCCGTAACTGCTCGACTGCACGCCAACAAATGCGGTATTGAAGAACGGATAAGCGGGGTCGGTCGCCCCGGAGTTCGGGAAGAAGCGATTCTCGAACTGGAATACGACCTTCGTTCCGCCGCCGATGTCTTCCGCTCCCCTGAATCCCCAAGTACTCTCGTTTGCGCCGTTGGCGAGCTGCACGCGAGAATCGCCTTGCGGATTCGCATGAGTCGTGTAGCGAATTCCCTCATCGACGAGGCCGAAAAGCGTTACCGACGACTGCGCGGCTGCTGAGACGGAATACAGCGTCGCAGTAGACATGATGGCAGCCAGCAGGCTGGCCTTGCGTCGATGCAACTCTTTTTCGGACAATCTCCTTACCTTCCTCATTTATAAACTCCGATATTATGATTATGTCGCACTACGAACTATATGAACCACATCTACAACTTATTGATTGCCAGCAAAGTTCGAGCGCTTGATTTCTGCTTGTTGCGTGACTCGACGGGCCGCGATGACTTGATCAACCTGCGGATTCGACGAAAACTTCGTCCTTGACGGCACTGGCTCCGATCAAGGCGTTGTGCCCACAACCACACGTTGCCCGGAAACGTTGACCACAACTGCCAGAAAATTTACATTCCGCGCTGCGAACGCATCGACCACTGCGGCACGCCTTATTCCATCGCATTGAACGGGCGTGCGGGATAACCCTACGCCTGGCAAAGCAGATCGCGCAGGCGCCGGCAAACGAGAACATCTCCCCCGATATGCTTCAGGGGCGACCTTCGGATTGGGCGTTTCGACTGCGCGCTTCCTCTTCCTGCAGCAGTCTCCACTGGATCTTTCCGCTCGAAGTACGGGGCAAGCTGGTGGCAAACTGAACGACACGTGGGACCTTATAGGACGCCATGCGCTCGCGGGCCCATGACACAATGTCTTCTTCCGTCGCGTATTCGCCGCTCCGTAGCACGATGAGCGCCTTTACCGACTCGCCTCGGCGCGGATCGTGAGTCGCAATGACACACGCCTCCTGGACAGCGGGATGCTCGAACAGCATGGCCTCGACCTCGGCCGGCCAGACTTTGTAGCCGGAGGCATTGATCATGCGCTTCAGCCGGTCGACGACGAAGAAATAGCCGTCCCGATCGACGTAGCCGAGGTCTCCGGTGCGCAGGTAGCGCTTCCCATCGATCAGAACGAATGCATCTCGCGTGGATTCCGGCGCCTTCCAGTACCCATCGAATACTTGAGGTCCGCTGACGAGAATCTCGCCTGTTTCTCCTTCGCCGAGAGGCTCGAGCGTCTCTGGATCGACGACGAGTGAATCCGTGCTGAAGACCGGCACCCCCATGCACTGTTGCTTGCTGTGCTTCGGTGGATTGATGTGGGTCGCCGCCATCGTCTCGGTGAGACCGTACCCTTCTACGTACGGGATGCCCCAACGCTCCTCTATCTGCCGCGCGACAGCCTGCGGCATCGCGGCGCCGCCGCCGCTCAGGTACGCAATGGAACTCAGGTCGAACCTGTCGACGTCCGCCAGGTTCAGCAGGTCGATGAGCATCGTGGGAACAGTGATCCACGTGCTTACGCGGTAGCGTTCGATCACGTGCGCGGCACATTTCGCGTCCCAGCGGGTCATGATCGCCATCGTGGCGCCGATGAATATCGGCATGTTCATGCAGTTCTGCATGCCGGTGACGTGAAACAACGGCACGGAGCACAGCATCACGCTCTTGTTCGCGAGGCTCGGCCATTCAGCGCACGAGACCGTCGAATGCATCACACTGCGATGTGTATGGATGCACCCTTTGGGACGACCGGTCGTCCCGGACGTATACGGAATGACTGCCAGATCCTCGGGCCGGGATTCGTGGTCGCGCGGAATGCACGCGCGAGAGAGCGCGTCGTTCCAGCCGATTGGGGCAGCATGGCCGTCGACAGATTCTGCATGAGGCTGCGGTCCGGGCGATGTCAGGACGTCGGGCAGCGGCAGATCGGTCTGGTCGTGAAGATAGTCGGCATAACGTGCAGGGATCACATAGTCCACGTGGCGGCCCGACAGCGACCGTACGTGCTCCATGAGTTCTTCGCCGACGAAGGCGACTCTAGCCCCACTATCTTCGAATATGTGTTGCAGCTCCGAAGTCCGGTTCATCGGATTGACGGGCACGACTACCGCATCCGCGCGCAGCACCGCATAGAAAGCGACGACGAACTGCGGACTGTTCTGCATGTACAGGACGACGCGGTCACCCCGGGTGATGCCGCAGTGCTGCTGCAGGAAACCCGCCATCGCTTGAACTTCGTATTGCAACTGCCGGTAGGTTACGGTACTGCCGTAGTAAAGGATTGCGGCCTTTTCTGGATGGCGGCTCGAGGAGACTTCGAGATTGGTGTACAGCGATGTCTGCGGCGCGGATAGTTGCCGCAGCGTGTCGACCAGTCGACGCGTTGATGTTGCCGTCATGTCTACTCCGGGCATGAGACGAAATGCAGTGATATGGCGAAGCGCCTTGAAACCGATTGCTTGCGTCACTGGCAAACCGCTTGTGACGCAAGCGGGACCTGCCCACGCCGGCGACGCGTGAGCAGGTTGTCGCATCCGAACCTGGCGCCATGCGCGAGGCGGATGCGTCTCTCTACTTCTGAAGGAGCTCGCGGCTCCACTGGCCGATTTCTTCGAGCGTCCCGGCGGTTTCCGGCAAGAACGGGAAGAGCGTGAAGACGTGAACCGAATCGGCCACCATCTTCAACTTCACGTTCGCGCCGGCTGCCTTTGCCCGCTCCGCAAAACGAGTCGTGTCGCTTTCCAGCACCTCTCCCTCGACGGCCGCAAGGAATACCGGCGGAAGCTCTGCGAGGTCCGCGAACAGCGGCGACACCATCGGATCGGTCGGCTCATGGCCCTGGAAGTAAGACGCGACGAGGTTGGACAACGTCTCGCGATTCGTGGCCGGGTCGTCTCCCGAATTCGCCATGACGGAGGGGCCACCAAGCGTGAGGTCGGTGAGCGGGCAGATTGCAATGACGCCGCCCGGCAACGGCAGCCCCGCGCGACGCAACGCAGCAGCCAGCGCCAGGGCGAGGCCGCCCCCGGACGATTCGCCGCTCAGGAACACCGTCGACGGATCGACACCCGAAGCGAGCAAGCCGCGATACGCGCTGAAGGCGTCATCGAATGCCGCCGGATACGGATGCTCGGGCGCAAGGCGATAGTCGACCGTGTAGCACGGACCGTTCAGGGCGCGCGAGAGACGGCTTGCGTATTCAATCGAGCTCTTCGCCGAACCCAGCACGTAGCCGCCGCCATGGAAATGCAACACGGTCGCCTTGTGAGGGGCTCCCGCTGCAACCACACGCAACGCGCTCACCCCGTGAAGATCGACGTCCGTCACTTCGGTGCTTGCCGGCGCCGGGAACTGCTCCAGCAGGAACCGTTCGTAGGCCGCACGCTGCCCCCGGTCGCCACGCGCAATGTCATCCGGCTTGAACACGCCCTTCCAGAGATCGAAAGCGCGCTGGCTCTCGGGGCGCGCCATCCGCTTTCCTTCGCGTGCCGCGCTCAAGCCTACGACCTCGCCCGGTGGCAGCCTGGCGGCCTCGAGGACGTCGTGCCCCCAGGCGAACGACCACGAAGCCTCTGCCAGCGGATCGATACGCGAGAGTCCCTTGAGTCGCCCGTTGCGCTGGCGTACCCGCGCCTCGTCGGGCTCGTGTGCCCAATCGACGACAAATCGCGCTCCGGCCTGAATCCGCGTTGTACGCGGCTGGCGGCGCCGTTCGTATTCCAGCAGCGCGTCCTGAACGCCGGCCGGGCCATGGTTCTTGAGACAGGTGGCAAGGACCCAGGCGTCTTCGATCGCCTGGCAGGCGCCTTGCGCCAGGTAGGGCACCATCGCATGCGCAGCATCGCCGAGCAGGGCGATTCGTCCGGTACTCCAGTGTTCGATTGGATCGCGGTGGTACATCCCCGTGATGAACGTTGAGTCGACGGCTTCCAGCATTTTCTGGACGGTTGGCTCGGAACCCGCGAACGAGCGCCGCAGTTGCGCGACGTCCCCCGACTGCGTCCACGACTCGCGGCTCACTTCGGTTGCCGGCACCGACGCAAGAATGCTGTAGAGGTCCTTGCGCACCCAGTACGAGACGATATTCCTGCCCACGCCGAACCAGTTGTTCCCCGCCACCGGCAACTTCAGGCCCTTGAGCCGGTCGGCAGGAATGAGCGAGCGCCACATCAGAATATTGGCGAACTGCTTCTCCTCGGGTCCCCGGAGGGCCGTCCGAACGGCGGAGTGAATGCCATCCGCGCCGATCACGGCGTCGCCACGAATCACTTCGCCATTTTGCAGCGTGACGCAGGCGCCCTCCTCGTCCTGGGAAACCGACGCGCATTGCGCCCCCAGCCGGATCACATTGGGCGGTACGGCCTTCGCGAGCAAGTCGATCAGGTCGGCACGGTGGACGTTGTAGAGCAGCGCGCCGTAACGTGCCTCTGCCTCCTTGCCCAATGGAGCAACGTACAGGAGACGCCCTGTCGACAGTTCGAGGTAGTCAAAGCGCTCCGGCACGGTCGCAATGCTCGCCAGCGCCGGCTCGAGCCCCAGTTCCCGGAGCAGAATCGTGCCGTTCGCGGCGATCTGAACGCCCGCTCCGACCTCCGTCAATTGCGGGGCACGCTCCAGTACAATCGGCTCGATGCCGTGGCGCAGCAGCGCCAGAGCGGTCGTTAAGCCACCAATGCCTCCTCCAACAACTACGACTTTCATGTTAAGTTTCTCCAACTGGGTTAGTTAAGCCAGTGTAGTTAATTAACTCGACACGGTAAAGTAATGACGACATCAGGGAAAACCCTTCGCTCGGATGGGGCGGAGACACGAATTCGCTTAAAAGAAGAAGCCCAACGCCTGTTCGCGCTGCGTGGATTGGACGGGGTTTCCGTGCAGGACATCATCTCCGCCGCAGGGCAGCGAAACAGCGCCTCGCTGCGCTACTACTTCGGGAACAAACTGGAACTGGCACGTGAGCTGGTAGTCGACGGTGCGCGCCTGATAGACGAAGACCGTCAGGCGCGGCTCGACAGACTGGAGGCAGAAGAAGGGATAAACGTGCGAGCGGTATTAGGCGCGCTGCTCTTTCCGATGCTTGAGCTGGCGGATCGCACGGGTCAGGCGACGTACATCCGCATGATTGCCAACTTGCAGTTGAACAATCGCGCGTTCTTGCGGGAGGCGCTGGAAAACAAGTGGAATCTGGGTTATCAGCGTTGCAACGCCCTGCTCCGAAACCTGCTTTCCGATATTCCGCCGGCAATCGTTGATCACAGACTGTCGCTCGTCGGCATCTACGGCAATGCCTCGCTTGCAGCGTGGGAAGCGAGCCGGGACAGTGGCGATTCGGGAGGACTCTGGTCCCCGCAATACGCGGTGTCCAGCTTGATGGACACCTTTGAAAGCGTACTTACTGCGGAGCCCTCAGAGGAAACGCGGTCCCTGTTGGGGGGATCTGACGGCGAGTGCTAGTCGTCTCGCCAACGCACCGGAAACCGCATTGGCACATCTTGCGCCTGGCGATGGAAGCTCAACGCACTGCGGGGGATCGACCTCCCTGGAGGGCCTTAACGTTGAGAATATTCATGCCACTCGCCGCCCAGGCCCCCCGCAGGGTCACTCTTTGAAACTGGCTCCAGGCATTACGCCGAAGCCATCAGGTAGGGATTATCCTTCCCCTGCTCATAGGGCTGCGCCTTGATTTCCATTCGTGCAATGCTCTGCAAGTGAACCTCGTCCGGGCCGTCTGCGAACCGCAACGCACGGCCCCACGTCCAGCTATCGGCCAATGGCGTGTCGGGGCTCAGCCCCATCGCGCCAAACACCTGCATCGCCCGCTCGCAAACGGCGGTGTGAACACCCGGTACGAGCGCCTTGATCATCGAGATCTCCTTGCGCGCCTCCTTCGCACCCACGTTGTCGATCATCCACGCGGCTTTTAGAACAAACAGCCTCGCTTGATCGATTTCGATTCTGGACTTCGCGATCCATTCGGCGACAGACCCATGCTCGTGCAGCATCTTTCCGAATGTCGTGCGCGCCTGGGCCCGTTCCACCATCAACTCGAGCGCCAGTTCCGCGGCGCCGATCGAACGCATGCAGTGGTGAATCCGTCCCGGCCCAAGGCGCGCCTGCGCGAGCGCAAAGCCGCTGCCCTCTTCACCGAGGAGATTCGACCGGGGTACGCGCACCCCTTTGAACTCGATCTCACAGTGTCCTTCCGGTGCCAGGTGATTGACCACCGTGATATTGCGGATCACCTTGACGCCGGGTGTATCGCGGGGCACGAGAATCATGCTCTGCTGACGGTGGCTCGGTGCGTCCGGATCCGTTTTGCCCATCACGATGAAGAGCTTGCAATTCGGGTGTGCTGCATTCGTGATAAACCACTTGCGGCCGTCAATGACATAGTCATCCCCGTCGCGACGAATCGACGTCGTGATATTGGTCGCGTCTGAGGAAGCCACCGCCGGTTCCGTCATTGCAAACGCCGAGCGGATCTTGCCGTCGAGAAGGGGCTTGAGCCACAGTTCGCGCTGAGCGGGCGTGGCAAACATATGGAGCAGCTCCATATTGCCCGTGTCTGGCGCATTGCAGTTGAACACCTCCGATGCCCACGACACCCGCCCCATGATTTCAGCGAGGGGCGCGTACTCGAGATTGGTCAGGCGGGTACCGGGCTCGTCATCGCGCAGATGCGGAAGGAACAGGTTCCAGAGACCCTCTTCACGCGCTCGCTCCTTCAAGGTCTCCATAAAGGAAACTGGATATTGACCGGCATTCACCTCCTCGTGCCATTGCCGGATGCGCGGAACGATGTGAGCTTCCATGAACGTACGCACCTGTGTGCGCAGCGCTTCGACCTTCGGGCTGTATGCGAAATCCATTTTTACGCTTCCATAATCCTGATTAATGTCGTCGAGGCATTGGCCAGCAGCGCGGCCAACAGCGTGCTTCGACCACTTGACTAGATCGTCAGTCCACCGTCGACGACGACACACTCCCCATTGGTATAGCTCGCAGCGTCGGACACCAGGTAAAGCACCGTACCCGCCATCTCACGAGGTTCCGCGTGGCGGCGCAGCGGAATGCGCGACATCCAGTTTTCGTACGTGGCCTGATCCTCGAACAGTGCCCCCGCAAATCGGGTTTTGGTCAATCCGGGAAGCAGCGCATTCACTCGAATCCCCAACGGCCCGCACTCCTTCGCGAATGCCCGCGTCATGTTGACAACGGCGGCTTTGGTGATCGAGTAGATTCCCTGCCTGTCGCCAGGCTGCAATGCATTGACCGAAGCCGTGTTGACGATCGCACCGCCGCCGTGCTCCCGCATCAACTTGCCCGCCTCCACAGACATGAAGAAGTAACCGCGCAAGTTGACTTCCACCGTTTTTTCGAATGACGACAGATCGGTATCAAGAATGTGGCCAAAATACGGATTCGTCGCTGCGTTGTTGACGAGGATGTCCAGACGGCCATGCCGTGCACGAATATGCTGGAAGATCGCGAGAATGTCCTCGACACGCCCGACATGGCACGGTTTCGCTTCAGCGCTCCCGCCCGCTTCCTTGATCTCGCGTGCCACAGATTCGCAATCTTCCAGCCTGCGGCTCGACACAATCACGTGAGCACCCTGCTCGGCGAGAAGTTTGGCGATCTCCTCACCGATCCCCCGGCTGGCGCCCGTCACCAGAGCAATCTTTTCTTTCAGATCAAACAAATTAGTAGTCACAATCATCTCCGATATGTCTACATCCCGTTTTTCCTGCCTGCGTTCAGATCAGGTCAACGCCCATCTTCGCAAGCACCCCAGCCATCTCCCCCACCTGTCGCGCCTTTTCATTCGATGCGTTGCCGCTCAAGGCCCGCTTCTTCACGCCCTGTGCGATAGCGGCGAGCCGGAAGAAGCTGAACGCCAGGTAGAAGTTCCAGTTCTCAATCGACGAAATTCCCCGGAGCTCGCAATATCGCTCGACAATCGAGGCCTCGTCCGGCACCCCTAACGCCCCTCGATCCAAGCCCTCGAGTCCGGCGATATGGCTGCCCGGCGGGAGCCGCAAACACATGCAGAAGTACGCGATGTCAGCCAGTGGATTGCCCAGCGTCGATAGCTCCCAGTCGAGAACAGCGCGAACTTGCGGCGCATCGCGCATGAAAATGAGGTTGTCGATACGGAAATCTCCGTGCACGAGCGAAGGCTTTCCGGCTTCCGGCGGGCAGTGGGCAGGCAGCCACTCGATCAGCGACTCCATCGCCTCCGATGTATCGGTCTGCGCGGCGCGATATTGCCTGGTCCAGACGTCGATTTGACGCGCGAAATAGTTGCCAGGGCGGCCGTAGTCCGACAATCCGGCTTCGTCGATATCCACGCCGTGGAGAGCCGCCATCGTGCCGAGCAGTGCGTCGTAGATGGAGCCACGCTCCTCGACGGGCACTTCGGGCAGCGCCGGATTCCAGAAGATTCGCCCGTCTTCGTAGCTCATGACGTAAAACAGGCTACCGATGACGTCACGGTCCTCGCAAAGGTGCATGGCACAGGCGACAGGGACCGGTGTCCGGCCGAGCGCCGACAGCACGCGAAACTCCCGATCAACGGCATGTGCGGACTTGAGCAGTGCGCCGGGAGGTTGACGCCTCAGCACGTAGTGACCGCTTTGCGCCTTCAAAAGAAACGTCGGATTGGATTGTCCGCCGGGAAATTTCTCGACGGACAACGGCCCTTGAAACCCGGGCACGTGCACCGTCAGATAACGTGTGAGATCTTCGATGTCGAATTGAAGGCTGGCATTCATGTTGCCTCCCGCCGGGCCGCCCAAAGGGAGGCAACGGCCCCCTCGGGGGGCAGCGAACGTAAGTGAGCGTGGGGGTAGTTCATATTGCGCAAATCCCGACTGAGGTCAGCCATAGGTGACAAATTCATGCCTCTCGGCACGTTCGAGATGAGGCAGCGAATTGAAGCTGACTAGAGACATCGCGCCGTCGTTAAAGACATATTGGCAAACGCTGCTGTTTCGAATCTGCATGTTCAGTGCAATTGCGGTCGCAGCAGGCGCCTGCAGAACCTGTTGGGCACTTACCGCAATCGGACCACCCGAACTCACCACCAGAACGCGCCTGCCGCCAGCCCGCTGGATGTCGATGCGCGCACGCTGGACACGCGTCTGGAATTGATGCCATGTCTCTGGAACACGGCCAGGCAAACGGTCATCGGCCCAAAGCTGCAGCACGTGCCTGAGTCCTTTGTAAAAGTCCTTTTTTGAACTTGTGGCCGACAGACCTGCAGACAAACCCAGCGGCAAACCCTCGTCGCCGAGGGCTGCGAACAATGCCTGGAAATCGTATTCGTTCAAACCCGCGTCTTGCGCGATCTCGACTTGCGGCCCCCCCATTGCGGCGAGAATAGCATCGGCAGTTTGACGATGCCGCTGCATCGTTCCGATGACAACGCGATCGAACCGCAATTTCGCCTGCGCGAAGTACTCGCCGAGCCAACGCGATTGGGTACGACCGGAATGAGATAGCTCGTCATAGTTTTCGGCGCCAAAAGACGCCTGACCATGCCGTACAAGATAGAGTTCTGCCATACCAACCTCGTTTCAACATGGCTAGCAGAATACCCAGCGCCGCGTCATTCGGGAAATTTATTGTCGTGATAGCCGACAATAAATTTTCGTGACACCGGGCACGTATACCCCATAGGCCTCGCAGGCCCTGGCTACTGGTTCATTTCCCGCATGAGACGGCCAACCTGCTCGCGCAGCCAGCGATGAGCCGGGTCCCCGGTCACGCTTCGATGCCAGTAGCAATGAGACTCGAGATCCGGAAGATCGAACGGCAGCGCCAGGATTCGCGCGTCATACCGCCGAAGGAGCACAAGGGGGGCCGTGAGGACGAGATCGGTTCGCATCGCGATCAACGGGGCGACCAGATAGTGTTGAACCCGTGTCTGAATCGATCGCCTGAGGCCCAGCCTGTTCAGTTCCGCATCGACGAGACCAGGTCCCTGGGGGCGGCTGGATACGTGGATATGACCGAACCTGAGGTAGTCATCGATCGTCAGCTTCTTCCTGGTAAACGGATGGTCGTGACGCAGCATGCATGCATACCGGTCGCGGCCCAGCGGCTCCTGCTCGACGTATGGGTCATCAATCAGCGGCGCGTCGATCGCAAGATTGACCGCACTGCTGGCTAGCGCTTCCGGAACCTCTTTACGCGTCGTGAAGTAGCTTTCGATGCGGATGCCAGGAGCCTGTCGCTGCAGCACTTCCTCCAGTGCGGGCAGAAGGAGCGCCTCCGTGAGGTCGGTCATGCTGAGCCGGAACGTACGCTCAGACGAGGCGGGGTCGAAGCGTCCTCCGACGTGAGTACTCGAGTCAAGCAGTTGCAGCGCCTCACGAACCTGGCCGATGATGTTTTCCGAAACAGCAGTCGGTATCATGCCGGCCGACGTACTGACAAAGAGCTGATCGTCGAATGCCTTGCGCATCCGCGCCAACGCATTGCTAACAGCTGGCTGAGTGATGAATAGCATCTCCGCCGCGCGCGTCAGGTTTCGCGTTCTGTAGACGGCTTCGAAGACAACGAAGAGATTCAGATCAACCTTTGACAGACGCATTTTCGAATTCCCCGACGCCACTCGAACTGTATTTCCGACTCCTTTTGTTCACGCGCATGCATCGGCACAAAGCGACGATCGGCGTGGTATCACGGAGCAACCCCGGCGAGTCTACTCCCGCCAGGGCAAGACAGCCAAACAGGGAAATGAGGACGCTTCGCGCTCGCTTATCCTGCGCTTCTGCGCGGTCGTGCAGACGGTGATCGATTCGTCTGCCCGCCCCGCTTAACCCGGCAAGTCCTATAAATTCTCGCGGATCATGGCGAACACGTCGGCGGACTGCCCCTGCAGCATGGCCTTCGCTGAATACAGGACCATGCCGTACGCAGAACCCCACTCGATCTTCGGCGGCATCACGAGCGTCATCGTATCGACCTTGACCTTCAGAAGTGCGGGGCCCGGCTCGTTCAGCCATGTGATGACTGCCTCTTCGAGCTCATCGGCTTTCGCCACCGTGCGCCCCCATAATCCGATCGCCTCGGCGACCTTGCCGAAGTCAGGGTTTTGTAGACCGGTATAGAGTGGGAGCATGCCCTCGGACTTCTGCTCGATGTCGGCGGTTTAAGGCGTGGCAGCAACGCCTCCATCGTGGACTTGATATCTCCAACCAGTCCTGGCGTGACCGGATGCCAGCGGCCGAGATGATCGGAAGCGAGGTCGATCTGAACGATCGTGGCCTTCTCCGGGTAGAACTGCCGCCACGCGAAGTCGGCGCCAAGCATCAACAAGGTCTCGCATTCGGATACCGCCAGATAGCCCGCTTCGCCGCCGATAATGCCTGTCATACCGACGTTGTACGGCTTGTCGTGCTCAAGCACGTCCTTGGCGCGGGACGTGTGTGCAATGGGCGCCTTGAGGCGCTCGGCTACCGCAAGGATTTCGGCGTGGGCGCCACGGCATCCCGAACCCCCATAGATGTCGATCTTCTCGCCTGAATTGAGGATGTCAGCGACACGGTCGAGGTCAGCTTCACCTGGCCGGACAATGCGTGATCGGTGCCGCAGCGGTTCAGTACGAACTTTCCGACGAGATCGTCCGGTTCTACACCTCGAACCAGAACGCCGCCCCGTCACGCTTCACGTGCCCGGCCGTCGGCGCGGCATAGTGGGCGCCGATAACTAGAATCGGCTGGTCGGCCCACTCGGCGAACAACTTTGCGCGGGTGGCCGTCGCGGCCTGGATGCCGCTGTCGAGGCTCGCGGCCCGCTCGGGGTGCTCCATTTGGCAGGGAGGGTGGGCAATGTCGCCGGCGTGGCTGGCCAGGGATTAGCACGTTGCATCTAGTCCCCAACTTTCAGAAGAACTTTTCCGCCTCTCGCCTGATGGGCGATTGCCGCGCCGATTTCCTCAAGCCGATATGTCGCGGCCAGTGGAATGGTGATTTCGCCCGAAGCCACCATCGTTGCCGCCTGTGTGATGGCGCTGGGAATTTTTCCGGCAAAGTCCGGATTACCTAGTGAAAAGCCACGAACGGTCAGGTCATTGAAGATGACGTCGAACGGGCCAACCGTCATGGCCGCAAAGCTCGGGGCGGCGTACGACACAAGGGTGCCGCCTGGTCCCAGCAACGTGGCCAGGCGGCCAGTGGCCTCGCCGCTGACGGCGTCCAGCGCAAGCCGCATGCGCTTTACGCCCAGCGCTTCGGCCATCTTCTCGGGCGCGTTCTCGTCGTCCAGGAGGACTAGTTCGCATCCCGCTTCCCGCGCGGCACTCATAGCCTCGGCGCGGCGCACCAAGCCAAGAGTCTTGACACCTTTTCGCTTGGCGAAACTGACTATCCAGCGCGCTATGGCCGAATTGGCCGCGTTGATGACAATCCAGTCATCCGGCCGCAACTGCACGTACGTCTCGAGCAGCAGATGAGCGGTGGGCGGATTGATGCTAAGCATTGCCAACTGCCGAGGGTCGGCATCGGCAGGAAGCGCGACCATACCTTGCACGTCGACGACCATCCGCTCGCGCCAGGTAAAGCTGCCCAGCGGGAGAGTCACGCGGTCGCCGACCCTGACGCTGTCGACTCCTGTACCGACCTCCAACACCCGCCCCGCACCCTCGTTGCCGATAACGGACGGCAACTCGGGATGCAGCGCGTACAGGCCCCGCGCGACGAGCATGTCGCTGAAGTTGATCGGGGCATACTCGACTCCAACCAACACCTGTCCCGCGCCCGGACCGGCGGGTTCGGGCAACTCGCGGAATTCAAGTCCAGTTGCGGGGTCGCCATAAGCGGTGAGTACGACGGCTTTCATGATGACTCTCCTCTTCGATGGACACCTGAGTAGGCACGGTGCCCGGGCATGCCTTATACGGCTTCGGGTTGCGGAACGTCAGCCAATCCGTTGGGGAAGAACGCGCGCGCTGTCGCGACGATGTTCAGCGCTTCGCGTAACAGCTTGATTTGCCCATTTTCGACGTGGAAGTAGCCGAAAAAAATGCTGCCTGAACGGCCGCTGCGTCGCGACGGCGAGTGCCTCCACCTTGTATTCGGCAAATGGGTGCTCCGGGGTGTCGATGAGCACCACGATGTCTCGAAACTCCCACCAGGAACAACTTGGAGAGGCAACGCATACCGGGATGCAATCTCGGTGCGCCATTTGTATTGCCACCGCATGCCGAGGTCCGCCAGATACGGAAGCTCGAAAACTCCATCTTCAGCGAACAAGGCGGCGGCCTCCTTCGGGTTGCGAACGAGCGGGGGGAATTCATGCAAAAGTTGCGCTGCCGTTTTCATGGCTGATTCCCACACGAAGTTCACGTTGGTAGCGGCGTCGAGTCGAGGTCCGGGGTACTCACGATTCCCGGCGTCTCCGCCATTTACATATGCACGTGCACGCCAGACTGCGCTCCGCTTGAGCTATAATCTGCCGTCCGGTCGTAATGCAGAATCAGTATTACGAACGTACGGCACAATGTCAAGCTACTTCGTGAGGAACCTTGGGATATTCACAGGCAGACAAGGCACGCAGCAGGGAGCGCATTCTCGATGCCGCGGCACGGCAAATCAGCGAGCACGGCCTGGACAGCGTCAGTGTCGCGGACGCCATGCAAAGCGCGGGACTGACCAAGGGCGCCTTTTACGCGCACTTCGGGTCGCGCGAAGCCATGATTGCGGAAGCCGCCGACCGGGTTATGCAGCACGGCCAGGCGCCCATAGACCAATTCTTCCGGGTAAAGAAAAAGCCGACCGTTGCGCAGGTTGCGGCTGTCTGGCTCGACCCGGAGCACATCGAGAATCCAGGTGACGGATGCGGGATGTGCGCGTTGGCGGGCGAAGCCCGGTACGCCGGGCCTGAAGTACGCCAGGTTATCGCCGGTCAGTTCGAGAAAAACGTGGAGCAGATTGCTCAGGCGCTTGGTGGAGGCAGCGCTGCCACCGCAAGAGCCACCGCCATCCTGACGGCAATAGTGGGCGCTGTAAGCATGGCCCGCGCGGTGGGCAACCCGGAACTCGCGCAAGCGATCGTGGAAAACACTCGCGCGATGGTGACTCATCCGGCCTTCCTGAAGTCCAGTAGTGAATAGCGGAACGCACGTCGCACCTCCTTGAGCGGCCGTCTGGGTGAGCTTGGCTCCGGTGTTCCACTTCGGTGCTGAAGCACACGTCGATTACCCTGGACGACCGATAAAGTCGCGATCCCGTCACTGCGAAATCGGGCCTGCTGCTGTCATCAGTGCAGGTAGAGCGTATGGCGACCGACCAGCCTGAACATCCCACCCTGGCGATATGCCCCGTGGCGCCGAACATGCGGCGGGCGGAGCGAATCAATCGACGATCAGATCTGCGCTCTGCCGCCATCCACGAAGAGTTCGATGCCCGTGACGAAACTGGAGTCATCCGAAGCCAGAAACAAGGCAGCTTTGGCAACTTCGTCGGCTTTCCCCATCCGTCCCATCGGGATGGTAGATAAGATCCTCGCAATAGCGTCCTGAGGCTGCTGATCAATGATCGGGGTATCAATTGGGCCCGGGCTAAGGACGTTTGAACGGATGCCACGGTCCTTCAGCTCCACGGTCCATCCTCGCACGAAATTGCGGATAGCCGCCTTGGTCGCGCCGTATACCCCGAAGGCGGGCGTCCCTTTGGCGCTCGCGACGGAGCCCGTGAGAATGATGGATCCGCCGTCATTCAAGAGCGGCAGAGCCTTTTGGACGGTGAAGAGCAATCCCTTCACGTTGGTACTGAACAGTTTGTCGAAATGCGCTTCGGTGATATTGCCCAAGGCGGCGAACTCAGCGATGCCGGCGTTGGCGAAGACAATGTCGATTCTTCGTCCTGTCGCGTTGACGCTTTCATAGAGACGATCAAGATCAGCCAATTTGGCGACGTCTCCCTGGATGCCGGTCACATTGTCCCCGATGGCCCTCACGGCTTCGTCGAGTTCCTTCTGGCGACGGCCGGTGATAAAAACGTATGCGCCCTCGGCGACGAAGAGCTTCGCGGCGGCGAAGCCTATCCCCGACGAGCCGCCGGTGATGACGGCCACCTTTCCCTGCAACTTACCCATAGCGATCCTCCGTTGATTGCTAATTCCGATTGGCAACGCCTCTGGGCTGGCGGTCAGTTGCCAAAAAATAACCGAGCGCCCATGCTCAGCTGCATTCGAGGGTGGTTTGCGCGTGCCGACCAACGCCGGCCAGCCAGTCGATCATCTCCTTGTCCCTCCGGCAGCTAGAGCTCGAACCGGAACGCCGCCCCGTCGCGCTTCACGCGTCCAGCTGTCGGCGCGGCATAGTGGGTGCCGATAACCAGAATCGGGCGGTCGGCCCACTCGGCGAACAACTTTGCGCGGGTGGCCATCGCGGCCTGGATGTCGCTATCGAGGCTCGTGGCCCACTCGGGGTGCGCCATCTGGCAGGGATGGTGGGCAACGTCGCCGGTGATCACCGCGCTCTGCCCTTCCGATTCGATCATTACGCTGACATGGCCCGGTGTGTGCCCGGGGCTTGGCGTCAGGCGCACCTCAGGCGAGATGCGGTGATCCATCTCCACCAGGTCGACCAGGCCCGCGTCGAAGATCGGCCGCACGCTGTCGCCCATGATCGCCTGCTGCTCCTCGTCGCCCTCGTTGCTCCAATGCTCGAATTCGCGCTTGCCAATCAGGTAGCGGGCCTTGGGGAAGGTCGGAACCCACTTGCCGTCCACCAACATGGTGTTCCATCCCACATGGTCCACGTGCAGGTGGGTGCAGACCACGACGTCGACGTCGTCGCGGCTCCAGCCCGCATCCGCCAGGTGTTGCAGGAACGGCGTCGCCAGCGGGTTTCCGCCCACCAGACGGCGCGGCTTGTCGTTGCCGATGCAGGTGTCGACCATCAGCCTCAGCCCAGGCGCCTCCACCAGCAGGGCCTGGACGGACACGTTGAGCGAACCATCCTCGTTGGCGAAGTGCGGATAGAGCCAGGGGCTGGCCTTCAGCGCCTCTGGCGTCGCGTCACGCAGGAAGAAGCTCTCCGGATCGTAGGGGAGGGTCATCAGCATCTCGACCACGCAGGTAATCTTCACCGCGCCCACTTGCCAATTCAACATAACGACCTCCTCATGGTTGCATCGCGTCGAGGAAACCTCGTCCGCTCATCGCCTGACCCGCTTCGACCGAAGCGCGGGGATCGCACCAATGGAAAAGGCGCGCGCGGGAGCTGTGAATATCCGCTTGTCCTGTCGGTCACGTCGTTAAAATGACTTTGCCAAACGGCCGATCCTCTATCAGGTGACGCAGGGCTTCGCCTGCTTCGGCGAGGGGATAGACCCGCTCGACGATCGGCTTGACGGATCCGCTGGCGATCAGCGAGAGGATGTCCTGCCACGCGGTAGCAACCACAGCCGGTGACTGGGCGAACAGAGAGAAGCCTTCCATACGCGCGCGCTTCCAGATGAGGTCCGTCACATCGATCATGGTTCTGCGTCCAGCGGAGTAGCCCAACGTGATCAGGACACCACCGGGACCAAGGCTCGTTAGCGCCTCACTGGTCACGCTCCCGCCAATGCTCTCAATGACGATATCGACGCCCTTGCCGTCCGTTATCCGGCGAACGCCGTCGGCGAGGCCTTCTGCACTAAGGTCGACCACGTGCTCGAAGCCAAGCTCGCGCGCCCTGGCGGCCTTGGCCGCACTGCCGGCCGTCGAAAGCACCTTGCCGGCGCCCTTCGCCCGCGCGAGTTGACAGGTCGCGTTGCCTACCGATCCGCCGATCCCCGGAGCCAGCACCGTCATGCCCGGCTCGAATCCGGCCAGCGTCAGCGTGATCTGTGCCGTCAGCCAGGCCACTGGAAGGCTGGCCGCGACTACGTCGTCGATCGCGTCGGGCACGAGCGCCAGATCATCGGGCTTCACCAGCAGCCATTCTTGCCACGCGCCATTCTCACGAACCCCGTAGGGTCCTGTGAACATCACGCGGCTGCCCACCGCGAGCCCCGAATCGCCAGCATCCTCGATGACACCGGCGCCCTCGTTGCCGAGGACCAGCGGCGCCGTGGCCCGAGGGTGCCCACCTGACAGGATCGTGTGATCGAGCGGCGTGACACCGGCCGCCGTGACACGGACCAGCGCCCTGCCCTCTGCCGGTTTCGGCTTGGGCAAATGGGTCTGCAGCAGCCCGCCATAGCCCGAAAAAGTTTTCGCCTCGATCGATCGCATGGCCGCCCTCCAGAAAGTTACGGACCTGTTTGTAACTTGAAGGTTACGAACAAGTCTGTTACTTTGTCAACCAGAAAATCGGAATGAGAGGAGCTTGCGGATATGAAGGCAGGAGCCCGACCCCGGCGGGGTGCCCCGCCAAAGGGCGAAGTGAGTGCGCGCGAGCGTATCCTCGCGACGGCAAGTGAGTTGTTCTACCGTGAGGGCATCCGCGCCATCGGTGTTGACACGGTCGTCGAGCAATCTGGCGTGTCGAAGACCAGCCTCTATCGCCTGTTTGACTCCAAGGACGATTTGATCGCCGCCTTCGCCACCGAAAAAGATCGGTCGTTCTGGACGTGGTGGGATCGCACTGAAAAGCTGCACGCTCATGACCCGCGCGCCCTGCTGGACGCGCTGCTATCCGGAATCGCGAAGCGGATCGGGCACCCGGCCTTTCGCGGCTGTCCGTTCCTGAACCTGGTGACGGAGTTTCCTGATGCCAACCATCCAGGCCGGGTCATCGCCCGGAACAACAAGGAGGAATTGCGGGCAAGGCTCGCGACCATCGTTGTCAAGCTGGGCGTCAGTGATCCCAACCGTACCGCGTCTCAGATCGCGCTGCTCATCAACGGCGCGTACGTCACCGGCCTGATAGCGGAGCCAGCTGATCTGGAGGCCGACCTCGTCGACGCCGCCATGAAGTTATTGGCTTAGTGTGTGGGAGGAGTACGAACGCGATCATTTTCCGGAATCGGTTCTTGCCTCGAGTGCGCGGACGACAGCCGCCATGTCGGACTGGCCGTGCCCCAAAGCCAGCGTTTCGCCGAATAGCGCATAGCAGACATCCAATAGCGGTGACGCGACCCCGGCTTCTCTGGCCGCTTCCGCAATCAATCGATTGACTTCCAGCACATTGATGATCGACCCCTCGACATCGAAGTCACGCATCACCAGCTTGAGAATTTTCACGCGGGAGATGTCGCTCGCCATCTGACCGGCGTCGACGATGGCGCGGAACTGCTGCATGTCCAGACCATGCCGTTCGGCAAAATGAGCCGCTTCCGCAAGGCCGGTGACCGTGGTCATCAGAAACAGGTTCACCGCGAGCTTCATGAGAAGCCCGCTCGGAACCGGGCCGCACACAATCGTCTGATGGCACATTGGCTCGAGTAGAGGGCGGACGCTTTCGACGGCCGCTTCTTCGCCCGCCAGCATCGCTACGAGCTGGCCCGTCTCGGCGGGCTTGCGCGAGCCCGAGACTGGCGCTTCCACGTAGCTGCCACCGGCGTTGCGAATATCGGCTTCGAGTCCGCGCGAGTAGTCGGGCGAGGTCGTCCCCATGTGGACGATCGTGTGGCGCGCAACGTTCGCGCTGAAATGCGGCGTGCCGCGGCCGAGGACGACGTCGATTGCGTCGCCGTCGACCAGCATCAGGAATACCACGCGGGTCCGTTCAAATATCTCGGCAGGATTTGTCGCGACGGTTGCGCCCGCCGCTCGCAAAGACTCGCATCTGTCAGCGGAGCGATTCCAGACAATGAGTTGTGTGCCTGCGCGGGCCAGATTGAGCGCCATGGGCTGTCCCATGACACCTAAGCCGATGAAACCGATGCCCATATTCATCTCTATCCCAAGGCGGTTGTCGGTTGTCTCGAATGTTGTTTCCGGCGCAGCACGACCATGTTCACGACATACACCAGCACGGCCTCGTCGTCCTGGTTCAGGGTGGTCGTTCGGACCTTGATCAGGCCCTGCTCTGGACGCGACTTTGACGGTCGCACCTCGATCACCTCGCACTCGATGCGCAACTCGTCACCGGGGCGCACTGGCCGGGGCCAGCGGCACTCGTCGAGGCCAGCGCCGACGTAGCCGCCAGCCGGCTTGAGTTCGGTCTCAATCAGCAACCGCATCGTCACAGCAGCGGTGTGCCAGCCGCTGGCGGTCAGTCCACCGAAAATCGAACGACGCGCCTCCGCCTCTTCGAGGTGGAAAGGCTGCGGATCGAACTCGGCAGCGAACGCGATGGCCCGTCCCCCATCGATGCGCAGCCGCCCTGAACCGAACGTCTGCCCCACTGCAAAATCCTCTAGATAGCGCTCATTCAACTGATTCATGAATCAACTCCAGGTTTAGGTGATGGTTTCGAGCGGGAGCGCGATGTCTTCCCTGCCGCCGATGCACAAGGTGACGATGACCCGATCAGGTGGCCACGAGCAATGGGGCCGGCTTCGACATTGACGATGTCCTGGGACAGCCTGAGAAAGTCTCTGCGTCCATCACTCGCATGGCCATTCCTCATAAAGTAACTAACCTGTAAGTACCGTGAATACTACGAACAGGTCTGTTACTTTGTCAAGCGAGAAATCGGAGCGGGAGGAGCTTGCGGATATGGAGACGGGAGCCCGACCCCGGCGGGGCGCCCCTGATTGGGCTTTAGCGCCGAATGTCCTCGGCTTTAGCAGGATCACGACAATCTCTTCGCGACGCCTGCGATCAGTTCATCCACTCTCGAGAGGAACAGCTTCAGAATCGGAGAGGTATTTTCCCTCCTGTAGCCGATAACCAGGTCGATTGTCGGCGCCTCGCCTTCGAGCGGACGGCTGACGACCGACCAAGGCATCAGGTTTTCGACATAGGCCGGGATCAGCGTCACGCCTCGCGTCGACGCAACAAGTGACATGACTACCGCGGGGTTGTCTACACTCTGCGCTGACGTGATCTGGACTCCGGAGCGATCCAGGTAGTCGTCGATCACCGCGCGCAGCACCCTGGCCTTGCTAGCCATCTCGATGAAAGGCTCACCAACGAGTTCTTGTGGAAGGATTGCAACGCGGGACGCCAGCGGATGGTCACTCGGCATGAGCACCACGAGCGGTTCCCGTCCCACGACCTGGTAGGCGAGATTGAAGTCTGGTTCGGCACGCAGGAACGCCAAATCCAGCGTTCCGCGCGCGAGTCCTTCGGCAAGATCCGGCGAATAGCCGCTGGACACGATGACGTCGATGTTCGGCAACTCGCCGCGCAGAATGCGCATAGCCTCAGGCAGCCAGGTCATTTCCTGCCCAGTGAGGAAGCCAAAAGAGAAGCGCTGCTTCGCAGGTTGCGCTGCCCTTCGGGCGGATTCGACTGCAGCTTCCACCTGGGTCAGCGCCAGTCGGGCGTGATCGATGAATGCCTTGCCTGCTGGAGTCAGCTCCACGCCGCGTGCGCTGCGGCTCAGCAACTCGACCCCGACCTGATCCTCCAAATCCCGAATCTGCCGACTCAATGACGGCTGCGAAGTGTGCAGGCGCCGTTCGGCTGCCTCTGTCAGGCTGCCCGTCTCGGCGACAGCGATGAAATACCGAAGATGTCGAAGTTCCATATTCTCCTCGCCCGCATCCCATGCCTCATAGGCATGCCCACCAGCCTACAAAGTCTTTTTGCTTTTCGCAACCGACCATTAGATTAGCGAACAAGGGCGACGCGGCGCCTGTCAGCAACCCACAACGGACTGACACCGGCCGTCGCCCCATACCTCTCATCTATATCGCAGGAGAACGTGAAATGGACACCCCAGTCGTTGTAATTACCGGTGCGCTTACAGGCATCGGCCGTGCCACGGCACTGGCCTTCGCGGACAGCGGCGCGCATCTCGTCATTTCCGGCCGCCGGGAAGCCGAAGGCAAAGCGCTCGAAGCTGAACTTCGCGGACTCGGCGCAGACGTCATCTTTGTCCGTGCCGACGTCCGTGACGACGATGATGTTCGCGGCCTCGTCGATCAGGCCGTCGCCCGCTTCGGCCGCATCGATGTTGCCATCAACAATGCCGGCACGGAGGGAGAACCCGGCTCCGTCGTTGACCAGACGGCGGAAAGCTACGCCGCGACCTTTGACACCAACGTGCTCGGCACGCTGCTCAGCATGAAGCACGAACTACGCGTGATGCAGGCACAGAAGCGCGGCAGCATCGTCAACGTGTCGTCGACGTACGGCCACGAAGGCGCGGCTTACGCGTCGGTCTACGCCGGCAGCAAGCACGCGGTCGAAGGCATGACGAAGTCCGCCGCGCTCGAAGTCGCTGCGCAAGGTGTACGCGTCAACGCGGTCGCGCCGGGACCAACCGACACCGGGATGCTCGACCGCTTCACCGGCGCAGCCGAGCGCAAGGCGGCGCTTGTTTCGACGGTGCCGTTGGGCCGCGTCGGTCTGCCTGACGATATCGCCCGCGCGATCCTGTTTCTTGCATCGGAGGCAGCGTCGTTCGTGACGGGCCAGATCGTCACCGTCGACGGTGGCAAGACGGCGGGCTGATGCCGAACCCACAGCGATCAGGAGAACTGTCATGAGCCACCTCGACGGAAAGACCGCGCTCGTCACGGGCGCCTCACGCGGCATTGGCCGCGCCAGTGCGCTCGCACTCGCGAAAGCAGGCGCACAGGTGCTCGTTCACTACAGCAGCGGAGAAAAGGCGGCGGATGCTGTCGTCGCCGAAATCCGTGCGGCCGGCGGCAACGCCCAGAAAATCGCCGCGGATCTGCGCGAAGCAGACGGCCCGCATACGCTCGCAAAACGCGTACGCGCTGTCGTCGGCCATCGTCTGGACATTCTGGTAGCGAACGCCGGCATTTCAAAGGCCGCAAGCATCGAGGAAACGACCGTCGAAGATTTCAACGACCTGTTCGCCGTGAATGTGCGTGCGCCCTATTTCCTCGTGCAGCAGTTACTGCCGGTGATGTGCAAAGGCAGCAGCGTTGTCCTGCTCTCGTCGCTCGCGGCGCATGCCGCGGTCGGCAAGCTCCCTGCATACGCGGCTACCAAGGGGGCGGTCGATACACTCGTCAAGCATTTCGCTTCGGCACTGGGTGAACGCGAGATTCGCGTGAATGCAGTCGCACCCGGCGTCGTCGAAACCGACATGTCGAACTTCACCAGGACCAACGCGGGACGCGAGGTCACGCTCGGCATGCAGGCGTTAAAGCGCGTCGCGCAACCTGATGACATCGGCGGTGCGGTTGCGTTTCTCGCCTCGGACGCAGCGCGCTGGATTACCGGTGAAACGCTGCGTGTCGACGGCGGCTCGAAACTCTAGTCCAACCCGATTCACACCCGTTTCCAGTGCCTTCGATAAGCTTGATTAATCAGGTATCCATACTTTTACGAAACATCAGTCAGGACGATTCAAATGACAACCGCTACACCCATACTGTACGAATCGAAAGGCTCTCCAAATGCTCGCCGTGTGCGCATCTTCATCGCGGAGAAGGGAATCGACATCCCGACGAAGCCTGTCGACCTGGGCACCAAAGAACAGTTTTCCGATGCTTACCGCGCAATCAACCCGCGCAGCCAGGTGCCGGCGTTGGCCCTCCCCGACGGCCCCGTCATCGCCGAAGTGCTCGCCATCTGGCGTTATCTGGAAGAAGCGTATCCGCGGACCCCATTGCTGGGCAACACGGCAAAGTCGAAGGCCCTCGTCACGATGTGGGAACGCCGCGCAGAACTGGACGGCTTCGCGCCGGTCATGGAAGGCGTGCGTAACGCGGTCGCGGGACTGAAAGGCCGTGCGCTGTCAGGTCCGCATGCCTATGAGCAGATTCCCGAACTGATCACGCGAAGCAAACAGCGCGTAGCCAACTTCTTCGCCGACTTCAACGAGCGGCTCGAGACAGTCCGGTTCATCGCCGGCGATGATTTCTCCGCGGCGGACATCACCACGCTCGTGACAGCCGACTTCGCCGCCAACGCGTTGAAGATGCCGATTCCAGTTGAACACACCGCGTTTCAGCGATGGCACGACGAAGTATCTGCCCGGCCGAGCGCCGCCGCATAGCGCATTGCTCCGGCGGTGGCTGGCTGTCGGGAACGAACGCCCCTGAGGCGCCAACGCAAGGAGAAACCCATGGTCAGCAACTCCACTCCCGCCGCCCGGCAAGAGAGGCCGGCCGCTTCGACCGACAACTGAGCGCCCGCAGTCGCTCACCATCGCGCGCACGACGCTCGACCTTTCGCGGAGATTGACATGACTATCACCAGGCCCGAACAGAACAAGGCCCTCAGCCAGAGGGCATGAACCGTTGCCCTTACGCGCCAATAGCTCTTCGGAATCAGCAACTGCGGGGTCTCATATTTTGGAGGTAAATGTGTCCAGGCTTTTCTCACCGATCACGATCGGCTCGATCTCTCTTAAGCATCGTCTTGTCATGCCGCCGTTGACCAGGCTGCGCTCCAATCCTGACGACAGCGTTAGCGACGTGATGGTCGAACACTATGCGCAACGCGCCTCCGACGGAGGTCTCATCATCGTCGAGTCGGCAAACGTCTCAATCCAGGCCCGGGGTTACATCGGTGCTCCAGGGCTCTATCTCGATAGCCATATCGATGGCTACCGTCGGATCGCGAATGCGATCCATGCAAAAGGCGGGCGAGTCGTCGCGCAGATCGTGCATTGCGGGCGCACTTCGCATATCGACATAACGGGCGGTCGGCCGCCGGTAGGACCTTCGGTGATCCCCTTTAACACGATGGCGTTCACATCGGATGGATGGAAACCCGTTTCGCCGCACCATGCCATGGATCTCGAGGATATTCGCCAGACTGTGAAGGACTTCCGCGACGCTGCACAGCGGGCTCTCGACGCCGGCGTCGACGGTGTGGAGATTCACAGCGCCAATGGCTATCTGCTCGACAGCTTCCTGTACGACGGCAGTAACAAGCGAACCGATGCTTATGGTGGGCCCGTAGACAATCGGGCGCGGTTCCTGCTGGAAGTCGTGGAGGCCGTGTCTGCGCTGCGCGGCGCCGACCGCATTGGCGTGCGGCTTTCGCCGAGCGGTGAGTGGAACGACATGGTCGACAGCGATCCAATGGCGACGTTCAGCCGGGTAGGTGAACTGCTCAATCAGTTCGGGCTTGCCTATCTGCACCTCATCGAACCTCGCGTCAAGGGCGATGACACCAAGGTCGGCCACGAAGACATGGAGCCGGTTGCTGCCGCGCATCTGCGGAAGGTCTTCAATGGGCCGATCATCGCGGCCGGCGGCTTTAACGGCGACAGCGCCGAGGCGATCTTGCAGAGAGGCGATGCAGACCTGGTCGCAATCGGGCGCCCCTTCACCTCAAACCCGGACCTTCCAGAACGACTTCGACTGAAGTTGCCGCTTACGCCTTATGATCGCTCCGCCTTTTGGGGTGGAACCGAGCAAGGTTACACGGACTTTTCTCGATATCGCGAACTCGAAACTGAAAGGCAATAGAGCGTCGAACAGCCGGTTTGTGGGAATGAACCCCTGGCAAGCCTATGATCGAACGGCCGGCAATGCTCCAGTTACTCTCAACGCCTTTTCGACTCGCGTTCAGCACGTTCAACAGAAGGCGCAGCGGGCGTGATTGCAGCACTCGGCCCGGATGTCTCCGGATTCGTCATCGAGAGCCCTTGTTTGCACGCCGGTTGCATCGCGCACGCTGGGCAAGGTGTTCTGCGACCCGATCATCGCGTTCGGCGGTCTCGCTGCCGAGTGGCCACAGCCGCGATCAAGGATGGCGACGCCGACCTGGTCGCCTTCGGACGCGATTATCTTGCCAATCCGGACCTGCCGCATCGCATGCGCCATATCTCCCGCTCAACGCGTTCGACCGCAATACGTTCTATGGCGGCGATCACCGCGGCTATACCGACTATCCATTTTCATCAACCGAAGTCGGCGCTGCCTAAGCAAGTCACTGAGCGCAAGTCAACCAATGTGCGTCGACTGGCCAGTCCAAAGCTAGTCGGCCTTCATGGAGAGATCCGATGCTTTACGAAATCCGCACCTATACGTTCAAGCCGCTGCGTGCCGCCGACTGGCTTGCTTTATACAAGAGCGAAGGCCTTCCGCTTCAGCAGGAATTTCTCGGCGTGATGATTGGTTTCTTCACGACTGAAATCGGCGATATCAGCCAGATCGTGCATATCTGGGCCTACAAGAGCCTCGACGATCGCATCGAGCGTCGCGACCGGATGGCGGTGGACAGCCGCTGGCAGGAATTCGGCCGCAAGGTGAAAGCGCTCGACATTTTCGTGAGCATGGAGTCGCGCATCATGCGTCCAACCGACTTCTCGCCGCTGAAGTAACAACCCGAGACGCACCCGCATGCGACTCGATTGCATGCCCTCAACTGCCATGAACGGAGGGAAAACCGCCTCGTGAGGCAGCAGGGAACGGACGCCCTTTCCCGATCTGCGTTGAGCACAGCGTCTTATTTGAATTCAGTCAAAAGGAAACCATGTCCAACCTTCAATCCACCGTCGAAGTCTGTCCCGACGAATTTTCCCATCCCGTGATGCCAGCGCCGCTCGCCCGCATGCGTGCCGACCATGCGCTCTATCGCAACGACGCGCTGGCAGCGTAAGTGGAGTACACGATGAGCGCCCTCTTTGCGTCTACTGAACTGCGCCAGCTGAAGTTGTCCAACCGCGTGGCGATTTCTCCCATGTGCCAATACGTGGCCGATGATGGGCGCGCCACGCCCTGGCATCTGATCCACTATGGCGGCCTCGCCTCGTCCGGCGCGGGACTGCTGTTCATTGAGGCGACAGCCGTGGAGCCGGATGGCCGCATCACGCCAGGCGACCTCGGTTTGTGGGACGACGTCACAGAAGCCGCGCTGAAGCCTGCCATCGACGCCATCCACCAGTACTCGCCGACGGCCGTGATCCTGCAACTGGGCCACGCGGGACGCAAGGCATCAAGCGAGGTGCCGTGGAAAGGCGGCCAGCAGATCTTGCCGGCGGATGGCGGATGGCGCACGCACGCGCCGTCGGCCCTGCCCCAGATCGACGGCGAGAGCCTGCCGTTGGCGCTGGACCGGACCGGCATGGCGCGCATACGCGATGCCTTCATTGCATCCGGGCGGCGTGCCGTGCGGCTGGGCGTGGACGGGCTGGAACTGCATGGCGCGCATGGCTACCTGCTGCATCAATTCCTCTCTCCGATTGCGAATCAGCGCCGCGACGAGTACGGCGGCTCGCTGGAAAATCGCATGCGATTCCCACTGGAGGTTTATGACGCCGTGCGCGCCGTCTTGCCCGAAGGGATGCCGCTGGGCGTCAAGGTCTCGGCCACCGACTGGATAGATGGCGGCTGGGATCAGGAACAGACCAACGCCTTCGCACGCGCACTCAGGCTGCGTGGCGTGGACTGGATCACAGCGTCTTCCGGGGGTGTTTCGCCGCGGCAGAAAATTATGGTGGCCCCGGGGTACCAGACACCGTTCGCCCAGGCGATCCGCGACGCGACCCAGGTGACGACCATCGCTGTGGGTTTGATCACAGAAGCCCAGCAGGCCGAGGAGATCATCGCTAGTGGCCAGGCCGACTTCGTCGCAATGGCGCGCGCCTTCCTTTACGACCCGCGCTGGGGCTGGCATGCGGCGGCCCGGTTGGGCGCTAGCGTCACGGCGGCACCGTCGTACTGGCGCGCCCCGCCGCGCGAACATCCGCATCTGTTCCAGGACACGCACTACGGTGCTCGCTGAACTTGAATCGCTAATGCTCTCAAGCCAGATGGTCGGTATGCTGCTGCTTTCGCGTGCTGTTGCAGACGTTGGCCCGGCGCTCGCGGATGAAATTCTTGAAGAGGGCCGCCAGCATCTCCTCGACGCCGTGGACACGCAGCCCGGAATTCAACGCGGACAAGAGACTTCAGCGATAACGAACGGCACTATCTCCCGGGCTTGCAGATGTCAGGTCAGCATTCAGCCTCGCCGCGAAGAGTCATAACGTCCTTGGCAGCGGTCTATTATTTAGCGCCATGCCCCCTTGGAAGCCTTCCCCCGTTGCCTGGCCCTAGCGAAAGGAGACCGTGGCAATGTCGATGGCAACCAGCAACGGTTCGTCAATTTTCTGGCCATCAGCGTCATGAGCGAACACGCGCCGGGTTGTCGGCACCATAATGCCGTCAAAGTCCCGGTAGTTCGATGCATAGTTTGCGCCGGTAGCGCCGCCCATTATGTCCACGGTGTAATCATGGCGCCGCAGCAGACCATCCGGGCCAAAGTACGAAACCTGCTCGCGCGAATGCGTATCGATGGAACCTGGGAACGTTACTTTCAGGCGTCGCCATTGCTCACCGTCTTCATGCCACGGCGACAACTCCTCGGTGACTACGCCAGGGTAGGTGTAGAGAAACGGCGTGTTGAAATAGGTCCACAGCGCATAACTGCAGAAATATGCCGCATGAAGATCGTCCCAGGGCGTCTGCTGACTATGTCCGGCGAAGGATGAACGCGGATTGTCGCGACTCTCGAGTACGCGCCCGTCCGTCGATTCGACGGCGACGCGGCCCGGGGTAAAAAAGGAGTGTCGGTCGGGCGCTGTGAAAGGCCGCAGTTCGACATGCTCGGCTTGCGTCTCCATTGCGGCGACAACGTGCCTGAAAATATCTGGCTTCTGCTTGACGTGCCAGATGCCACCTGTGATCGACATTTCGGCTTCGAGCGTTCTGAATGCGTTCCAGCGTGCAAGGCCTCCATGAGCCTCGATAGCCAGCTTCAAAAGATCACTCGTCATATCGTTTCCTCTACTGTTGGTCTGCCCCGGTGGCCTATCACCTTTCCGATGCAGGTTCCTGAACTACCGTGGCGCTCGCTCGGGTGGTGGAGCGACTCAGATTAGCCAGCGAACTTTTCCCCAAACATCGGCGAGCCGCTCTTCAATTCCTTCACTGGCCTCGCTCAATGTGCGCGCTGTGCTGGATATAGTCAGGCGACCAGAAGCGCTCAGCTGCAACGTAGTCGCGCTTGTTGAACAGGGTGCCGAACGCTTCCAGCACAAGCGCCTTGTTCTGTTCAGGGGTTGTCTTCGTCATGTATCCGGCAGGCAGCGAATCACCCAGCCAGCACCGCCATCATCTGTGCATTGAAGCCATTGACCAGATCGTGTTCACCGGGACCCGGGTTCCCGCGGAACAGCTTCGCACCTTCAACCAGAACCTCATCCGCATCTGTTCCGAGGACAGCGATCGTTTCGTCGATGAACGCGTCAAGCGGCATCGCCTGTTCGGCTTCGCGGCTGTTCATGAGGTCCGTGCGCACCCAGGGCGGTGCGATCTCGAGTACGCGAACCTTCGTGTCCCGCAGCATAAAGCGTTGCGAGAGGATGTACGAATGCAATGCCGCCTTGGTCGACGAATACACTGCGGTCGCGGCCAACGGCACGAAGGCAAGCACCGAGCTTGTATAGGCGACGACAGCGTCGTTCCTGGTCTTGAGATGATCGATCAGCGCCGACGTCATGCGGATCGGCCCCATGAGATTGGTCGTGATGGTGGACACCATCAGCGCGTCGTCGATCTGGCCACCCGCCTGGTCCGGCTGCATGACGCCGGCGTTATTGATCAGCACGTTGAGATCGGGATAGTCCGCGATCAGTTGCGCCGCCACCCTGTCGATGCTGGTTACATCGACAATGTCGAGTTCGATTGCAGCCATGCCGGGATTCGCCGCCACCACCTCGTCGAGATGGCTGCGTCGGCGGCCGCTGATGATGACCTTGTTGCCGCGCTTGTGGAGCGCCTCGGCTAGCCCGCGGCCAATGCCCGAACCGCCGCCCGTAATGAAGATCGTGTTTCCGGTGAGTTTCATGATCATTTCCTGTTGATGTTGCTGTAGGTGGGGTTGGCGTGGTCAGGCAGGGAACCGGTCGCCGAACATCGGCAGGCCGCTCGCGGATTCGGCCCTGGTCGCTTCGTCCTGAAGGACGTCCCAGTGCTCGGCGAGCTTGCCGTCTTCAAAGCGGACGACGTCAACTGCAATCCACGCAGCGGCCCTGCCGATCCCAGAGAAGCGGCCATGTGCGAAGACATGATCACCCTCGGCCACGATCAGCTGGTTCTCATAGCGCGCGGTGTCAGGCAGCGCGCGAACCAGGTCGAAAAGGCCATCGCGTCCCGGTGCAATATGGGCGCTATGCTGAATGTAGCGGTCGGACCAGAAGCGCTCGGCTGCAACGTAGTCGCGCTTGTTGAACAGGGTGTCGAATGCTTCCAGCACGAGCGCCTTGTTCTGTTCAGGGGTTGTCTTCGTCATGTCGCGGTCCTCCTTGAAGGTTCAGGTGACGACGCGGTCAGGCGTCAGATAATCGATGTGCCCCCTGCTGCCTGAACGTTCAGGTAAAGAAGGCTATACTTAAGACAATGGTGAATGACATTGTCATTGTGACGGATTCTGGGCGTCCGTCCTGCCGATGTCAATGGTGATCGACATTGTATTTTTCGATGGGTCTTATTGGGTCGCTCGCGGCCGAAGAGAGGGGAAATGGGTGTTTCCAGGCAACAGACGGTTGAAAACCGGCGCGCGATCGTGGCAGCCGCCGAGAAGCTGTTTCGTGAGCGCGGCGTCGATGCGGTTGGGCTCACCGAGCTGATGAAGGCGGCGGGCTTTACACAGGGCGGTTTCTACAACCACTTCAAATCAAAAGACGCGCTGGTCGCCGCAGTGATGGAAAAGGCCATGGAAGCGGCTGGAGAGGCTTTTGCCTCGCTGATCGAAAACGCAAGGTCAGCTGACGCTGACCCGGTCACGCAAAACATTCAGTGGTACCTGTCCCCCGAGCATCGCGCGAATATCGAGGCGGGCTGCCCCTTGTCGGGTTTTGCAGGCGACGCCCGCCGGTTAGACGACGTGGCGCGCGGCTCTTACGCAGAAGGTCTCGCGGCGAACCTTAAACGATTCGCCAAGGTCATCGAAGAGACGGAGGGAATCAGCGAGGGCGGCCACAGGAAGGCGATCACACTGTTCAGCCAGATGGTTGGTACGCTACTGCTTTCGCGTGCTGTTGCCGACATCGACCCGGCGCTCGCGGATGAAATTCTTGATGAGGGCCGCCAGCAGCTCCTCACCGCCGTGGATGGGCAACCCGGAATTCAATCGCGCGGCCACTCGCGCCCACGGTAACCCAACGTCCCGAAATAACGCGACATGGGTTTGCATACCTTGCAGTCCTATGCGACGACCCAGTCGTGGCCAGCAATCGGACCACCCGCTTGCTGCATGCGACCGCCCGAAACCAGACCGCCAAGATCCATTGGTGCGTAGCCAAAATCCTTGACGAGTCCGATCACCACCGCCTTTGCGTCCTTGTCGTCACCGGAGACGAAGATGACGCGCTTTCCGTCATGAAACTTCGGACCCTTGTCGTAGTGCTCCATGCGGATAGCATTGAACGCCTTGACGACGCGAGCCTCTGGCGCGTGTGCCGCGACGATCTCGCTGGCGCCCGTGCCCCCCAGGTCCGCCAGAACGAGCTCAGGCTCGAGTTGCGTAAAAGGGTTGGTGGTATCCACCAGAATGCGACCTGCCCAACTGGGCAGCCCATCCAGGGCCGACGGCACTTGAAGCCATGGAACGGCGAGCATGACCAGCTCGAGCCGGGCCACCTCTTCTACCGTATCTGCCGACGCGTTCGGACCGAGTCCGGCCACGATATCGCTCAAAGCCCGCGGCCCACGACGAGCGCTCAAGACAACCTCATGGCCTGCTTGAATGGCACTCCTGGCGATGGACTGCGCTACAGCACCGGCTCCAATAAAACCAATTTTCATTTCGACACCTCAGCGGCAACGTAAGTCAACGAAGCCATGCCCGTCGAGGAGCACGGCACTTGGGAGAACAGCCAGGTCAGTTCGATGAGCGCAAGTCGAGCAGCACCTTGCCACCCTTGATTGCGTGAGCGACGGCCTTTTGGTAGTCCGCAAGCGGATAGACGGCAGCCACAGGCAGGTCAAGCTCGCCGCGAGCCATCAGTTCGGCAGACTCCCTGATTGCGCCCATGATGTACGGCTGGTATTCGGGAAGGTCGATGTATATGCCGCGCACGACGATGCCGCGCAGATGCAGGTCCACGACCTTGAGCGGCGTGACCAGCTCGCCGCTTGTGAACGCATAGCTCACCAGCGTACCGTTTTGCGACAGCACGTCGATCAGGCGCACCGCAGCCGAACCGCTCAGGCCGTCGATGGCCAGACGGACGTTGCCCGGACCGACCGCGGCCCTGGCCTTGTCGACGGCGCCCGGCTCATCGACGAGAACGATGTCCCCGCCAGCTTCTTCCAGCTCCTTGACCAGTTCCGGGCGACGCACGAAGTTGATGGTTCGCAGGCCACGCTTCTTCGCCAACGCGATCACGGTGCGGCCGATGCCGGAGTTGGCCGCGTTTTGCACGATCCAGTCGCCTTCCTTGAGGTCAACGAAGCGCCCGAGCAGAAGTACCGCCGTGGGAGGATTGATACGCAGCATGGCCAGTTGACGTGGATCGACGTTGGCAGGCAGCGCAATCAGCCCCTTGGCCAGGATCACCAGGCGCTCGCGCCAGGTCAACGCATAAAGCGGGGGCAACACGCGGTCGCCGACCTTCACGTTGGAGACATTAGAGCCTACCTGCAGAACTCGCCCGACGCCTTCGTTGCCCACGATCGAGGGCAGTGGAGTCGAGTAGACGAAGCGATTGGTGATGACGGCCAGGTCATTGCCGTTGATGGGGGCATACTCCATCGCGATCAGGACTTCATCCGGGCCGGGGTTGGCCGGCTCCGGAAGGTCAACGAGTTTCAGCGTCTCGACGGGGTCGCCGAAAGCGGTGTTCTGGATAGCACGCATGGCTTACGTCCTTTCATAAGATGCCTGACTGGAAAGCCGGGAGGCAATCCTTCGGCACTCGGGGCTCATTTCGAAATCGTGCAAAAACCGGGGTGAACGCTACCAGGCCGCCCCCCATGACGAGGAGCGCCTCACATTGCGCAGGACGCGTAGCGCTAGAAGGCGAGCAGCACCATGCCGGTCCTTCCCCTGCGGTACGTATGTTCGAGCGCTCCCAGGTAGTCGCTCGCCTGATATCGTTCCGCTACGGGGAAAAGGCTCGGGAAGTTGCGTGCGAGCTCGAGGGCGTTAGCCAGGTCCGCTTCGCGTACCGTCGCAGCTTCGAATTGCCAGCTGAGCAACGACACACCCTTGATGGTCAGCGCTCGAGGGGCGATGGAACGAATGTCCGTCGTAGCGCCGCCCAGGGAGCCATAGCTAACGATCGTTCCACCGCGAGCGAGGAAGCTCGCTACGTCGGGCAATAGCGCGCCGCCGACGCCATCGAACGCCACGTAGACTGGCTTGTTCGCAAGCGCATCGCGAAGCTCGTCCTTCCAGCCCTGATTCTCCGTGACAATGACCGAAAGGTTGGGACGAGCAGCTTTAAGCGCTTGCGCGCTCGCCGCGGAGCCGACGAGCAGGATCGGATTGACGCCCACTTCGACGAGCAGATGAGTGAGCAGCTTTCCGACGGCGGAACCGGCAGCCGTCTGAATGACCGTGACATCTTCGCGCTTGTCTTCAGGCAACGCGTTGTGACCAGCCCGCATCGCAAGGCGTGCAGTCAACGTGTTGACCAACATCTGCGCTGCGACCTCATCGCTCACTTCATCGGGCACGGGTATCAGCGACTGGACAGGCGCGGCGATCCTTGAGCTCCAGGCGCCGTTGACGGGAAAGAAGGCCACACGTGTGCCGACCTGAATCCGATGTGAAGGGTCGATGTCAGCGGCCAGCGCCTGCACCACCCCTACACCTTCGACGCCGGGCACTCGACCTCCCCTCGGGATGAGGGGAGTCGCCCCGAAGGCAGGAGAAGCGGAGACGCCCAGCAAGTCGCCCGGATGAACCGGTGCGGCGGACACACGCACAAGCGCCGCTCCGCTCACAAGAGAAGGGGCATCGGAAAATGCTTCCAGCGTGAGCACCTCAGCGGGCTCGCCATGGTTGGTGTGAACAATTCGCTGCATCACAGACTCCTCTCGCAAGGATTTGATTATTGGAGCGATCGCTCCGTTATGGCAGAATAGGTTCATCTCCACAGCATGTCAATTATTTTTGGAGCCATGACTACAAAAAAAGATACGCAACCCCGGCGCAGCCGCGGCAGGCCCTCAACCTTTGATCGTACGGAAGCTCTGAACCGGGCCATGAAGCTCTTCTGGGAGCATGGATACGAAGGAGCCTCCTTCGACCAGTTGATCCAGGCCATGGGGATCAGCCCCTCGAGCTTCTATAACTCGTTCGGCAGCAAGGAGCAGCTCTACAAGGAAGCGACTGACGCATACCTGAGCATGTCCGAAGTCTGGTTCGCTGGCAGACTGTTCGGCACGGCCGACACGCGAGAGGCATTCAAGAAACTTCTCGATGCCACCGTCGTGGAGTTCACTCGAAACAGCCACCCATCGGGCTGCATGATCTCTCTGGCCGGCACTCACCTGCCCCCCGAACTCGCTTCTATTCGCGAGACGATGGCCGAGCACCGCGCAAACGCTGAAGAGATGATGGCGCAGCGGTTGCGCAAGGGGGTCGAAGACGGCGACTTACCGCCCGACACCGACGTGCCCGCACTTGCTGCCTTCTACAGCGCCGTGACTCGCGGAATGGCCGTTCAGGCACGAGACGGAGGCGGCCCGCAAAAGCTGAAGGCGATCGCAGATGTCGCCATGCAGGCATGGCCAGCTCAAAGCGGTCGGGGAAAATCTGCAAGGCCCCGGGGGACTCGCGTTGCCTGACCGGCCATGCTGCACGGAGTGGTCCAGCACCGGCGGCCGCAGGGCGTCGATCTGGAGCGTCATGCCGATCAGCCACGTACCATAGCGACCCGTTTAGGGCAGCGTGTCGAAGAAGAGATAAACGGCGGCTATGCGGCCTTCCCGGGCAACGATGAAGTCAGTTCCAGCGTAAGCTGGAGCCTCACCTGGACGGCCGGATACCCATCGGATCCGCCCGCCATCGCCCGACACATCGGGCTCAGCGATTGGCTGGTACTGGAAATCAGGGTGAGTTGCCTTGATCGCGCCCGCGATCCGATCAATCTCGTCACGGCCGCGGTAGATGCCGTTGTTGGGATCACAGAACACGCAATCCTCGGTGAAAATTTCGTCGATAACCGCGCGCCGGCGCGCGGGATCGTTCTCACCGAAGACGTCGAGATTGCGTCTCAGCAGGGTCGGAATGCTGTTGGACATTCGCTGCCTCCTTAAGGCAAGTAGTTGTCTCTCAATGGCCTGCCACTGGAAATCGATGCTAGCTATAGCAATACAGGCTATAGCGATACAGCGGTCGAATTACTGAGCAAGCGCCAAGGTCTTTGCGATGCCTCTGGCAACCGCAGGTCGAGCCGAGATCTCGGCATACCATCGAGCGACGAATGGGAACTTGTCGAGGGTTGCACCGACCGCCTGATGGCGCCACGCCCACCCGAAATGGGCGATGTCCGCAATACTGTAGGTGTCACCTGCAACGTACCGTTGATGCTTAAGGCCGTGATTGAGCACGCCCAGCGTCCGGTCAACCTCCGATAGCGCGCGCGCCTGGGCCTCAGGTTGGGGCGACGACTGATTCGCGACCAGAAACGCCTGGAGGAACGCCGGGCTGAGGCCGGACGCGTGGAAGAAGAGCTGCTCGAAGACCTTGCCCCGGTGGGGGCCATTCTTCGGAAGAAGTTGTCCGGTCTTCTCAGCAAGGTAGACCAGGATCGCGGCGGATTCGCTGAGGACCACATCGCCGTCTCCGAGAACGGAACGGTCGATGAGAACGGGGACTTTCGCGTTGGGATTCATCGCCTTGAAGGCGTCAGTCTTCTGCTCGCCCTGGCGCAGATTGACGGGAACGAGCCGATAGTCGAGCGCCATCTCTTCCAATGCGATCGGGACTTTGACGCTGTTGGGCGTGGGGAATGCGAGAACTTCAATCATTGTCGTATTTTTTCCTGGTGGCGGACGGGAGCGGACCAAGCCGCTCCAGGAAATGTGTCAGGAGCGGCGACCGTCGAGGCTGATACGGTCGCCACCGAAGGCGAGCACATGCAGTAAGCCACCCACCATCGCGATGTTCTTGAAGAAGTGGATGAACTGGTTCTGGTCGCCGGAATTGCGGTGGAAGAACACGGCAGTTGCAAGCGCGAACAGGAAAAGAACACCCGCGACGGCCGGGCGCATGATCTCGGACTGAACATAGGTCTGGTTGCTCATGGCAATGTCCTTTGTGATTGATCGCCTGTGGCGACGTTTGAAGCGCTGCTGGAATTGAGTGGGTGGTCCGAGAGCCCGCAGCGGCTCTCGGACATCTCGTTAAATCTGAGCTTGTCCGCCGTCGACGAAGAGTTCGGTGCCGGCAATGAAGCTCGCATCCGAGGAGGCGAGGAAAACGGCTGCACCTGCGACGTCGTCGGGATCACCGACGCGCCCAAGTGGGACGGTCGAGGCCATGTAGTCGAGCAGGCCTTGCTGCTGTGTGGCATCGGGGCCGGCCAGGTTAACGAGGCCAGGTGTCTTGATCGGGCCGGGGCTGATGACGTTCACGCGGATGCCGCGAGACTTCAGGTCGAGCGTCCAGCTTCTGGCAAAGTTGCGCACCGCGGCCTTCGAGGCGCTATAGACGCTGAACGCTGGTGTGCCTTTGATGCTGACGTTGGAAGCAGTAAGGATTACTGAGCCACCGTCGACCAGCAGCGGCAGTGCCTTCTGCACCGTGAAGAGCACGCCCTTTACGTTGCGACCGAACGTGTCGTCATATTGCTCTTCGGTGATTGATCCCAAAGACTGCATGGAGCCGCCACCGGCATTGACGAACAGCACATCGATACGACCTGCCTCTGTCTTCACACGCTCGTAGAGACTATTGAGATCGCTGAGACTGGCGGAATCCGCCTGGATGCCAGTGGCCCTCGGCCCGATCGCCGCAACGGCCGCATCGAGCTCGGCTTGACGACGGCCGGTAACAAAGACCTGCGCGCCTTCAGTTGCGAAACGCCTGGCGGTGGCCAGGCCGATGCCGGTCGTGCCGCCGGTGACGACGGCAATTTTTCCTTCGAGTCTGCGTACCACGATCTATCTCCTAAGTGGGGTGAGACAAATCTACGGCCGCATGCTATTTTTCGAAATAGAAATGAATGAAAACCATCGTTGCAGGATTGTCGATGTCAAAGCTCCCGGATTTCGAAGGGCTCGCGATGTTCGCGAAGGTCGCCGAAGAAGGTTCGTTCGCTGCGGCGGCCACGGCCATGGGTGTCTCGGTCGCCACGGTCTCTCGGGCGGTTACCCGCCTTGAAGAGCGGCTGGGAGGCCGACTGTTCAACCGTACCTCCCGACGACTTGCACTCACGGACTATGGCCACACACTCGCCGAACGAGCGGCGAAAATCTATGCCGACGCCGAGGAGGCCGAGGATTTCGCCCGTGAGACCTCAAGCCGACCGCGTGGTCTCGTCAAGCTCGCTGCGCCGCTTACTTTTGGCGCCCGGTGGGTTGCCCCGCAGCTACCCGAATTTTTCCGGACCTACCCGGATATTTCCGTGGATCTTCATCTCACGGATGCCCATGCCGATCTGATTGGGGAAGGCTTCGATGCCGCCCTGCGCATCGCCATCATGGAAGACTCATCTCTCGTCGCGCGTCACATTGCACACGTGCGTCGGTTTGTCGTGGCATCCCCCGCCTACCTGGCTCGCTATGGTCGTCCGCAGCACCCACAAGATCTGGGCGCCCACCAGTGTCTTACCTACATGAACAGGAGTAAGCGCGACGTTTGGCGCTTTACCCACAAAAGTGGCGAGGAATGCGCGGTTACACCAACCGGGGCGTTGCGAGGAACGAGCGTGGAAGCCTTGCTGCCCACGGTCCTCGCGGGACTTGCCATCACTGAACTCCCTGAATTTGTTGCGACGCAGTACTTTTCCGACCATCAGCTTGAACCGATTTTGACTGACTGGCGCTTGCCCGAAGGCGGCATTTATTTCGTCACACCCACTGCGCGCGCACGACCAGCAAAGGTTAGCGCCCTGGCCGATTTCTTCATCACCAGGCTGACCACGGCAGATTGGAGCGCAAAGTGATGGCGTCCGCAGGGTACATCTCGAAATAGTGCAGGCTAGCAGAGCATATAGCGTCGCAAGAACACGCTTAACCATCTGCATCCTGTGTTGATCAATGGCCCTTGTGTGGACGAAACCGGCGTTCGAATGTCTGCGGGAGCAAGGCAGCAAACGTCCCAAACTGGCCGAACACGGTCCGATGCTGAGTGGATGACGATGCAGTCGCATCCCGGCCTCCGTCCGCTCAGTTCGACCCACTCCGGCCAGTCAGTCCCCTCCGAAGCAGCCGTTCAACGTTTGACATGAGTCGCGTACGCCCGCTTGTTCGCGCCTCGCCGCTCGATGAAGAAGAAAACAGATTGCCCGCTCCGCTTTTCCGAATAGTACGGACGTGGGTCCGTTGAATGCAGTCAGGCGGCAAGAGAGCCAGAAGTGCCGCATTGTGACGAGCCCGGGGGATTTGCAAAAGGCACGTCTGGACGAATCAGGCAAGACGTGGGCGTGAGGAGTGGACGGTGAGGCCGGTTGCGTACGTCCCAATCCGCCCGCTGAACTCACGCGCTGCCAGTCGAAAGGCAAAGTTACTTCAGGTGAATGAGGACTGATCCCTCCGATATCTCCGGCGCGCCCACGCCCGTGCTTTCGGCGTTTTTCGCGATCCAGTCCTTCGCCTTTTGCACGCTTTCATCAATGCCTGCCTTGTCCTCGCAAACAGTCACCGAGAATCCGCCATCGCCGCTGCGTGCGAGGGTGTAGCCGACAAAGCCTTTGACCGAACGCATCAGTTCTTCGACGTCAGCCGTGCGCTTCTCCAGCAGATCGAACAACTCCTTTGCGCCCTTTCCGGAAAATCTCCTTATAACAGTTTGCATGATTGCATCCTCCTGTTTGATGAACCAGCGAGACGAGCATGCCGCACGAACAAAGTGTGCAGCGTGCAACTGCTCTTTTCGACAGCGTGTAGTGCGTGGAAGAAATTGAGAAGGCCACGCACCTGATTTCCGCGGCCCATACCAAGTGTAGTCGCTGTGCCTTCGTAGTAAACCTGGGAAGCGGTGCAAAATCCGGTGCCTTCAGCCAACGTCCGCAATTGGCCGGCCGAGTCCGGTCAGACGCCACTCGGCCGCGAACTTCGGTAGTCGGCCCTTACCGCACCTTCGCCTCGCGAGAAATCACCCGCTCAAGGGCCACGCTTGCCACCCCGAACCGCCAGTTGGCAAGTGAACGCTCATCCACCTCGCGGACCGGCTGAAAGCGCTGCTCGGGCTGGGGTCTAGCGCGTTTGCCTGTACTGGAAACACGAACAGCTCAACCTTTTCCGCAACTCGCCGATATACCGCTCGAACGCAGCGTCGAGCACGTCGCCGCTTACCACTATCCGTGGCTGCCCGTGAAGTGGCTGCTGCGCGACCGATACGACAGCGTGACCCACCTGGCGTCGTTCGGCCGCCCTGTTCTCGTCGTGGTTGCGGAACGCGACAGCATCGTCCCCCCGCGCTTCGGCGAAGCGCTCTACAACGCTCTGGCCGAACCGAGACAACTCATGGTGGTGAAGGCGGCTGAACATAACGACTGGATGGGCCGCGTCGACGAAACCTGGTGGCGGGAGGCGATCGACTTCCTGCTCACGCCTTCGCATTGAAATATGAAATCACGCTCCGTCCCGTCCAGCAGGGAACGCTTCTATGTCCTCGATGCGAAGAACAGGCCCGTCGCGGTGTCCGACCGCAGCGAGTGGTCGCGCTGGATGACAGAGAACGAACTGATCTTTCGTCGCACGCTGCTGGACGAATCCGGTGTGACGGTCACGACCCGCTTCCGCGGTCTGTCCGAACCGAAAACCGGGGAGGCTTCGCTGTTCGTGACGCGCGTCGCCGGAATGGAAGCGCGAGACAACCGGAGCTACGGAGCACGTACGCTCGATGAGGCGCTGGAGCAGCATGAGCGCGTCGTGCAGAAAATCCTCCGGATGCTGACCGGGCGGTGATCGCCACAGGGCGACGATTCTCCGCGACCGTAACCATGCGCCGCGCGGACAACATTGCTACCCGCGCGTCCGTCCGAAGGTCGCCACGCCCAAAGAGACTATCTGTGCCCGGCACACCGCGACCCACGTCGCGGATACCACCAGCCTTTATGCCTCGCAGGAATGATTGTTATGCGGTTGGCGAGTCTTCTCTACTCGTCTCCATTGACTGACTATCCATCCAACGCAATGCAACTTCAACACACCGCGCCATTCATTTGAAAGAAGGAGATCGTCATGTCACTGCAAGCCAAGCTCGACGCATTCAAAGCGGATTTCAAAGCCGGCAAAGCCCCGTACTTCGCACCGCCGGAAATCCATCCGGTCATGGAACGTGCCACAGCCGAACTCGTGGCATCCGGTCAGGCAGAACGCGTGCTCAAGGCGGGCGACATTGCACCGGAATTTACCCTCAATGACCCAGAGGGAGAACCCGTGTCGTCCGTCGAACTGCTGAAGCGCGGGCCGCTTGTCATCAGCTTCTATCGCGGCGTGTGGTGCCCGTATTGCAATCTCGA